>DEQQ01000018.1 GCA_002360455.1 Saprospiraceae bacterium UBA3362 | reverse complement strand
CAACTAAGAGAATGGTAATTGTAGAGTAATCTGCATGATCTTCCCAAAGTTCTCTTAGGTTTAAAATAAACACGTACTCTTTTACGTGAGATAAGTTAAATCGGTTTTTGGGATGGCCTCTCTTCAAGCAATTGAAGGGGGGCTTTTTTTTTGGTATTGAGCCAGTTAAATATTTTAAAAAAAAGATATGAAAAAATATTAAATATTTTGATACACAGTAATAAACATATTACATATATTTGCAATGTGTTTTGAGCATTCTTCAAAACATCTTCCCTACCAAAGCAGTTTTTAAAAGAAATTCCCATCCTAACGACTTTTTGCATTTCTGATAATTTCCCAAAATATTATCGGAGATATTTTACGAATTAGCAAACTGTCTTCAAATGACAAATTCATCTTTAGAACTGTCACTTCATTGGAAGTGTCTTAAGAAGTATTTCTATTTTGCAATATGTCTACTTCTTTTAGCTGTTCCTCACGAACTTTTATCGAAGGAATCGAAAGCTTGTGCTGTATCTGTTACCGCACCTGCTGATAGGACCATTAACATCCGTGATGTATCGCGATGTGATACCACCATTTTTCTTTTTCCTGCAAGTTTTACGGGTCATTGTTCTAGTAATTTGAGGTTTTCTACTTCAAGTCCCTTTGGTACTTTAAGTACAAATGGAGGCATGATGAATTTTCACACCGGTAGTTATTGGGTTGCATATACTGTGGCAGATGATTGCGGAATGAGCGGCACAGATACTATGAGAGTAACGATTTATGACGCAATTGCGCCTAATATTGCCTGTATACCTGATTTGGTAATCCATCTAAATAATTATGGAGATGCTTTAGTCCCGGCCAACACATTCAATGCCGGTTCAACAGACAATTGCAATCATGTGTATTTCAAAGCCAAGCGTATGAGAATTCCCTCCTATGCTTGTCCACAGATTAATAATCCTTTATTTAGATTTGATGACAACTTAAATTTTTGCTGTAGGGACGTTGATAGTAGCCCTATTACAATCATATTGCGAGCTTATGATATTTATCCGGGAATCGGACCTGTACATGATACTTTGCACAGAGGTCATTATTCCGAGTGTATGGTGATGGTAAGAGTGATGGACAAATTGGCTCCTGACTTAATTTGCCCTCCTAACGTTACGGTACAGTGTGGACTTTCTTTAGACAGTATATTGGCTAGGACAAGACCCACTTATGCTGATAATTGTAGTAGTGTTAGACTTGATTCAACCATCGATTATCAACTGAATGCATGTGGAGCAGGAAGAGTCATCAGAACCTATGTTGCTACAGACTCAAAGGGACAATCTTCTCGATGTAGCCAAGAGATCACCGTACTTGCAAAGCCTATTTTCAATGGTTTGGACACAAATCAGCTCAAATGGCCTAAACACATCACTTTATTCAGCTGCAGAGCTAATTATGATACCAGTTTGACAGGAATTCCCATTATAGTTGAGAGACAGTGCGATAATGTATTATTTAATTTTACTGATGATAAGTTTTATTTTTCTTCAGGAGGTGTTTGTGCAAAGGTTTTAAGAAATTGGACGGTAATCAATTGGTGTGTGTATAGACAGGGTTTGGCTCAAATTCCGGCAAACGGTGTGTATAAGTACCAACAAGAGATTAAGATCATGGATACATTGGCACCAGTAATAGATGGAGCTATAGATGTTACTGTAGATATTGAAACTTCTAACTGCGGCCCTGGATTTGTTTTATTAGAACCAATCTCAGCATCAGACTGTGGCGATACTTCCGGACTAAAATACAGAATAGAGGTTGATTTATTTACAGATCATTCTATTGACAGAACACTGAATGCAAGAAATGCATCAGGTAGCTATCCTCTCGGTACTCATGCAATACATTATTATGTAAAAGATTCATGCAACAAAGAAGCCGAGGCTGTCGCAAGTCTCACTGTACGAGATGGTAAATCTCCCAGCGCTGTTATCATCCACGGGCTTAGTACCTCTCTTACCCAAATGGCTAATGGTTGTATGGTAATGATCAATGCTTCTCGATTTAATACCAGCAGCAGTGATAATTGTACAGCTGCAAACCTTTTGAAATTTTCATTTTCTGATAATCCTTTCGATTCAATAAGAAGTTTTGACTGTTCTCAACTAGGTATAAATTATCTGGACATTTTTGTTTGGGATGAAGCACTGAATTATACTTCGGTTCATACTTTTATATTAGTATCAGATGAATCTAATTGTTGTAGCGGTAATACTATAGTCTCTACTTTAACCGGTCATCTGCAGGCGGCATTTGGAAATTTTTCTATGAATGAAGTTAAAGCCCAGGTGAGCAATAGCAGTCAAATTCTTAAATCCACTTATTCGAATCAAAATGGAGAGTTCATTTTTAAAGATTTACCAAGTCAAGATAAAATCAAATTAAATTTTAATTATAATGACTTTGATTTTGGATCTATTACCACTGCTGACATTGTGAAAATTCAGAAGCATATTCTTGGAATAGATCCTATTCTAGATCCTTATGTAATGATAGCCGCAGATGTAGATAGAAGTGGTTCAGTATCGGCCGCTGATATAGCTTATTTAAGGTCAATTATCTTAGGAAATAAAGACTATAAAAATTCTGAATCTCATGTATTCATTCCTAAGGATATGAAGTTTAAAAATGTTGATGATGCTCCAAGTGAAGTACGTAATTATCAGATGAATTGGAATCCATTGTCAAAGGATGTATATGTTGATTTGGTCGGAATAAAAATTGGGGATATCAATAAATCTTCAGCCTTAGGGAGGTCAGCTTTAGCTAAAATGAAGGATTGGACAATTTCTTATTCAGTAAAAAATAATGGCATTCAATTTTATTCTGAAACAGATATCAAATTGTATGGATTTCAGCTCGGATTAAGAATGGATCCTATGTGCCCGGAATTGAATTTTCCTGTTAGTTCAGTTCTCCAATTGGATGAATGCAGTGATTGTGTACAATTCAATAATGAATCAATAAAATTACTTTATACCTTCAATAAGGAGCAAGCAGTTGGTATGCACCAAGAGCTATTTTTCTTTCCAATGACACAATTTTATCCAACTTGTAATAATATACAGCTAATGCCTAATTGGAAATCTGAAGTAGTTTTTTCTGATGGTACATCAGGAACCATAACTTTAGTAAGTGAAAAGAAAGAAGTATTAGCGAATTCATTTGAATTAAAAAACTGGACCTCCGATCCTTTTCATGGCATTTTAACTTTTTTCATTGAAAGCCCATCCACTCAAAACATCAATTTTGAATTGATCTCGGTGGATGGAAAAATAGTCAAAGAATTCCAAATGCCTCTTCGTGTCGGTCTTCAGGAGATCCAACTTAAGGTCGAAGATTTGTCAGGTGTTGGAGTGTATTTTATTAACATGGCGACAAAACAAAATAATGAATTAATCAAACTTATTATCAAGTAATATTAATTAGAACAAATTTTTCTTTAGAAATAAAATTAAAGCAATGAAACTTCGAATTTGCAAACATCCCATTCCAAAAACATTCTTGCAATCGTTGTTGATAACCTTTATCCTTTCGTTTTGCGGAGGGATAAAAGCAAATCCTACTTTTTCAACAAGTAAAGAGGCAATTTATTATTGCCCTCTTTCTTGTTATCCATCTTCTATGGCATTAAGTTGTCGTGGGTCAGTTCAGTTATCCCTTGGATTGAACGGTCGCGCTCCGGTAACTCCGCAAATGCTCATATCAGACCCTCTGCCTTCCTACTCACAGTTCAAAGTTTTTGTAAATCATACAGGTGCAAATTTTGTGACTTGTAGCGATATTGGCAAGACCGTTATGGCAACTGTGATTGATACAACTACCGGACAGTCTTGTTGGTCAACCTTAGTGGTAGAAGATAAATTAATGCCTACGGTAAGTTGTGTGTCCGATACACTTCCATGTACAGAAGATCCTTTTACCTATGATTACAGAGAATTTATTACTGTATCAGATAATTGCGATCCTGCACCAACTCCGCAATATGATTTGCGATTTGAAAAATTGGCTTGTCAGGCCCGATATGTTGCAATAATGCATATCCAATGGACAATTAAAGATAAGTACAATAATACAGCTACTTGTAGCTCGGATATTTGGTTCAAAAAAGCTCCTGTGGATAGTGTAATTTTTCCGGCCGATGATACTGTGTATTGTCCTAATCCGGATTTTTCTACTGTGAACGAACCCACATTGTTTGGACTTCCTGTAGATCCATTTTGTGATTTGTTGGCAACACATAGTGATGACACGATTGCCATTTGTGGAGGCATGTTTAAGTTACAGAGAAGATGGACTGTAATGGATTGGTGCACCAGGACTCAGAGGTCTGCAACTCAACAAATTACTGTGGCAGATACTACGAGACCTGATTTTACATGTCCTGCAAATTTTACCATTGGTACTGATGCAAGAGCTTGTATTGCAACATATGTCGTTCCTTCCGTTGCTGCAACAGATGCTTGTTCACCATCTTCGACCCTGCTGCATTTTGTTCGAATCGATAATATTTTTCTTACTCGTCCGGGTCAGACAATAAACTTAGATACCGGAAATCATACGTTTCAATATATAGTGATAGACCCTTGCGGAAATTCTGATACTTGTATCTATTCTGGTAGAGTGGTAGATAGATCTGTCCCTACTTTGGTCTGCTTGCCAAAAGTAGTAGTGAGCTTGGGCATAAATGGATTTGCTTATTTGACGGCACAAGATATTCTTGGTTTGTCTTATGCATGGGATAATTGTGGAGTTGATACAGCATTTATAAGAAGAATGACAGATGTTTGCAATAGACCTCAGGATGTTACATTTAGAGATACAGTGTTTTTCTGTTGTGCTGATGTTGGTTTCAATCCTATGATTGTTTTTAAAATTCAGGATTATGCCGGAAATATGACAGTATGTATGATGGAGGTTGAGGTGCAGAACAAAGTGGTCCTTGCTTCATGTCCAAATAATATTACCATTTCTTGTACAGCAGATTATCGTGATTTATCCAGAACAGGAAGATTTCTTCCGGCTGTTATCTGTGCGGATACATTAAGAACGGCCTATCGTGATAGCGGAATGATAGACAGCTGTAGAACCGGTATCATTTTCAGAAAGTTTTTTATTTTTTATCGAAATGGAACAGCAGATAGCAGCTGCACTCAAAGAATAACCATTGTCAATAATTATGTTTTTAGCCCACTTCACATCAGATGGAGAAATGATACAACACTATTGGCATGCAGAAGCAACCATCCGGATTCTATTGGCTATCCTTCCATTCCACAAGATTCTTGCAGATCAGTATATTTTAGTTATAGAGATGGAGCCATACAAGTGAGGAATGACAGTTGTAGATTCTTTGACCGATTTTGGACGGCTACTTCCACCTGTCCTCCCCGAATGACGGTAAGAGATACTCAACGAATTGTGTTGACCAACTTTAGAGCGCCTACTTTGATTGCGCCCAGAGATACCATCGTCGGCAATGGAGTTGATTCTTGTGCGAAATTTATCAGGTTGCTTCCTGCATTTTTCAGAGGATGTAATACGAATGTTACAATATCAAATAATTTCAATGCCGGTGGAGCCAATGCCTCCGGTGTCTATCCTGTAGGAACTACTCTTGTTATTTTTACAGCAAGAGATGAATGTGCAAATGTATCAAGAGATACCACAATCGTAATAGTTCGCGATCTACAAAATCCAACTATTCAATGCGGTATATTCTTTTTTAATATGCCGTCTAATGATTCACTAAAGTTTACTTCAAGACAGTTGTTGACAAGCTACACCGACAATTGCACTCCTTCTCATCGTCTTAGAATTTCGTTCACTCGAGGTAACTTTAATGACACCTGCAGATACATTACCTGTGCAGACCTTAATTCTCCTCCGGACACTTTTACCTTTGATATTTTTGTCCAAGACAGTTCAGGAAATGTAGGAATATGTACCGCTACAATTATTGTAAATGATCCAAACGATAATTGCGGAACAAATGCCAATGGCAACATTGTAGTCCAAGGATTAATTAAGTCAAATAACGGCAAAGGATTGGAAGGAGTTGCAGTGAAGTTGATTGGCAATGCTATGCATGGAACAAGCAACGCAGATGGAAAATACCAGTTCAATAAAATTAATTCAGGCGTCAAACTAAACATTACGCCATCTAAAAATGATGATTGGTTGGCCAATGTTACCACAAGCGATATAATTAGAATCCAGAAACATTTATTAGGCTTGGAAGAATTTGATGTTCCAATCCAATTTGTTGCTGCAGATGTTGATAAAAATGGATCTGTAAGCACAACAGATATTTCCTACCTTAGAAAATTGATTTTAGGAATAATCAATGCAGTACCTTCAAATACTTCTTATCGATTTATTCCAAAGAGTTTTGTTTTTTCTGATCCAAAAAATCCGCTAAAAGATGATATTAAGGAATTCTTCTCTACCGGTTATTTGTTTGAGGGTGTGAATGTAGATTTTCTGGCGGTCAAAGTAGGAGACGTGAGTGGCCTTAAAGAATTAATTCCAAATACCCAAGTAAGAAGTAGAAAAGTGGATGCAATACTCAATGAACAAATTGTATTGCCCGAGACTTGGATTAGCACAGAGATAAAAGCACAATCATCAAAGCAAATTGATGGATTGGAATTAAGATTGCAGTATGCTACTGATGTATTGGAACTTGAAAAAATTGAAGAACTGATCACTCAATCCTATGGAAGATTTTTATCAGCAGATGATTATTATGTTAAGAATGGAACAGTAACCGTTTCATTTACCTGTCCATCAGGAGGGCAAATACAAATGTCAAAAGCTATGTTGCGTTTCCATTGGAGAGTAAAGCAAAAAGAAACTTTATCCAAAGCAATCCAATGGTTTGATCAGAATGAACTTTATGGTTCGGATAATGAAGTATATTCTTTGAATATAAAATACGCAGACCAAAATGCCTTTGATCAACAACAATTGATGCTTTCCAATTGGACGATAAGTCCAAATCCTATGAAATATAAAGCTTACATAAGATTTCAAGCTAACGACCATGGAGATGCCCAATTCGAAGTGTATGACCTCAATGGTAAGAAGCTGATTTCTCAAAGAAAAGAAATTGTTGAAGGGAAGAATATTTGGATAGTTGATGGTGAAGAAATCTGTGGCAACGGGACTTATATATACAAAGTACAAACCTCGACTCAGGAGATAGAAGGCAAACTTATCGTCAATAAAGAAGAGTAAAGCAAGAAAAAAGAGGCTGAATTAGAATCTTATTCATAGTAGGAATAAAATAGAAATTTATTCTAAAGAGTACAGTCTAACGAAGATTATAGCGTAAATATTTCGAATTGCGGTATGAAAACCGCTGTGTAATTTGAAAACTCTCATTCCAAAAACGAGTTTACGGGGCTGATTATCAGCCCCGTATCATTTTATTTTATATATTAAATATTTTAATAATATAAAATATACTTATAAATAATTATATAATACGTTATAAAAAAGTTTAATCTTTGCGACACATTAGTGTTTTTCATATTTGTAAGTATTTCATAAAAAATATTTAATAAATATTTGGAAATATTAATATAATTCTTACCTTTGTGCCAAGAATTATCCAACCCAAAATAATTTAGATCCTCTCTAGAACGAGCAACTCAGCTCGACAACCTGTATTTTTTTTATTACCAACGAATGATTTTAGATCCACTTGTCTGTGGTCTGATGTTGTAGTTCACACTCATCTATTGATGTATTAATAATTTATATTATTACATTTTTAGAGTTCTGAATTTCATCTCTTCACAGAATTGTTTTTGAAAACTTTTCTCGGATGTCATGTACATTCTGAGAAATCAAATATGTATTAAATCTAATTTTTAAAAACATTCAAATAGAGGATCTCATGGAGAAAACGATTTTTACTTCCTCAACTAGCAAACGTAATGCAAAGTTCGATTTATTTCGATCAGCATTTCACATTGTATCACTCTTAGTTTTACTTGGATTCGGTACAAATGCCAAAGCACAGTGCTCACTAGCCTGTAATACTATTACACAAGTATCTCTCGGACAAAATTGTCAAGCAACAATAACTGCTGCGATGATTTTGAATGACACAACGACTCTGTGTCCCGGAGCTATTTATGAAGTTAAAGTATTAAACTATAAGATTCCAATTCCTACATCGCCTGTAGTGACCGGAGCTTATGTTGGCAAAACCCTTCAAGTGGAAATTAAGGATTTAGTCTCCGGAAATAAATGCTGGGGAGACATCAAAATTGAAGACAAACTTGCACCTACTCTGCAATGCGGAAGGGATACAATTCCTTGTTTCGCAGTTTCTACGTATGTACCTGTAGCCACTGACGGTTGCGGTGTAGATACGATTTTGTTGGTAGATGAAGTGATTCAACCACTAAATTGTAATCCAAGATATATCAAGCAAATTGTGAGACGATATCTTGCGAGAGACATTTGGGGAAATACTTCTCCTATGTGTTACGACACCATTTTACTTAAGAGGTTTGATACCTCAAAAGTATTGTGTCCTAAACAATGGATTTACACTCCTGATAATTTGGCTACAAATTGTCCAATCAATTGTAAAGACATCTGTTACAATAGAATTCCTTTGGATGCTAAGGGAAGACCTCATCCTTCTTATACAGGTGTTCCGAGATATCGCGATACAGTGAGCAGAGTTCCATTGATCATTGACACCATTGACCTTTGGCCGGTGAAAGATATTTATTGTAACATCGGAGTTACCTATGAAGATATTGACTTAGGTGTTATTGGTTGCGTTCATAAAATCATGAGAGCATGGACTGTACGCGAATGGTGGTGCAATACAGAGATCGTCAGATCTTGTGTACAGTTGATAGAAATTGTAGACAGAGAAGCTCCTTATGTTCATGCACAATATGATTTTGAAGCTACAACTGATGGTGGTTACAAGTGCGAAGCTACTGTAACATTGCCTCCTGCTGTAGTATTTGATTCATGTAAGAGTGCAGTAAGAGTAGATGTTGTGTATCCGGGTGGTATTTTGAGAAATCAAAACGGTGGTCGAGTTGTACTTCCTGTGGGTAGAGATACTATCATCTATCGTGCTTATGATGCTTGTTATAATGAAGCAGAAGATACTTTAATTGTAAATGTATTAGATAAAACTGCTCCGGTAGCTATCTGTGACCGTGAAACAGTGGTTGCATTGACAATAGATAAGGTAACGCATGTTTATGCAAAAACATTTGATGATGGATCATATGATGATTGTCATATAGACTCATTTTTAGTAAGGAGAATGAATGAGAGTCCTTGCGATGCAGATGCTTTGCCGGAAGTGTTCAAACCTTATGTTGAATTCTGTTGTGATGATGTTGGTAAGATCATTACTGTTGTATTCAGAGCAAAAGACAAACACGGAAACGTAAATGATTGTATGGTTCAGGTTGAGGTTCAAGACAAAATCAGACCTCGTTGCCAGGCTCCAATCAACTTAACAGTTTCATGTGATTACCATTTTGACATCAACAACTTGTCAGTATTTGGTGTGATGCAAAAAGATTCTGCTCTATTTAATAATAAGAGAACTGTGCGATACAAGGGTTATGATTGGACAAAAGACTCTATTATCAATTTCCATGATGGTTGGGCATACGATAACTGCGATTTCACAATCCAACACTTTTTCGAAGATAAGAGAACAAACTGTAATGTCGGAGATATTATCCGTTATTGGGTTGTTGCTGACAGAAATGGTTCTGATACTTGTAAGCAAAGAATTACATTCTTCAACTTCCATCCATTCCATTGGGATAGCCTAGTGTGGCCAAAGGATACAACTCTTGTAGGTTGTTTCGATGCTGCTACTTTGACTCCGGAGAGAATGGGTAGACCTATAGCTAAAGGAGAAGACAAGTGTGATCTTCTTGGTTATAGCAGCAAGGATGAAGTGTTCAGATTTGTAAACGGAGCTGATGCTTGTTATAAAATACTTAGAACTTGGAAAGCTATTGACTGGTGTCAATTTGTGTACAATCCAAATACAGGTAATTATGAATATGCAATATCTGTTCATACCCAAATTATCAAGGTAAACAATAAAGTGGCTCCGACAATTTCGGGCGACTTTGCAGATGCAACGTTCTGTACTTACGATAGCTGTACAAATGGTCCGGCAACATTACGTGCTTCCGCAACAGATGATTGTACTCCAACCGGAGAATTGGTTTGGGAATATTTGATAGACCTAGACAGAGATGGTGATTATGATATCGTTAAATCAGGAATCGGTGGCTCAATCGATGCGAGTGGAAGATATAAATTGGGTAATCACAGAATCAAATTTGTTTTTGAAGACAAGTGTGGTAACAAAATTGCTCGTGAGAAAAACTTTGTGATCAAAAATTGTAAAGCTCCAACTCCATATTGTATCAATGGTGTAGCTATAGATCTTATGCCAATAGATACTGATGGTGATGGTACTGCAGATGCAGGGATGATCGAGGTATGGGCAAGTGATGTAGATCAAGGATCTTATCAAGCTTGTGGAAACAGAGTTACATTGAGCTTTTCAAGCGATACTTCAATAAAATCTTTAACATTCACATGCCCTGCTGCTCAACATGATGTTGAATTATGGGTAACTGATGTTGAAACCGGTGAGCAATCTTTCTGTAGAACATTTATTGATGTTCAAGACAACAATAAAGTGTGCGATGGAAATAATCTAACAGGAACAATCTCCGGATTAGTTCATACAGGAAAGAGCAGCGATCCTATAACATCTGTAGATGTAGAATTGCAAGGATCAACAGCTCCTCATGCAGTTACTAAGGCAAATGGATTATATATCTTCAAGGATATGCTGTTCAACAATGCTAAGTATGTAATTGCACCATCGAAGAATATTGATTACCTAAATGGTGTAACTACTGCAGACATCGTCAAATTGCAGAAACACATTTTGGGTGTTGAATATCTTAACGATGCTTATAAGTTGATCGCAGCGGATGTAAACAATAACAAGTCTATCACTACAGCAGATATCACAGAACTTAGAAAATTAATCTTGGGTGTGACTACCAAGTTCACAAACGATTCTTGGGTGTTTGTAGACAGCAAATACAAGTTTACTACAGATGTGACTTCTACATACAGAGATGATGTTTTGAAAGAAGGATATCCAAAGAATTATACTATAGATGCTTTTGCAAGCAATATGATAGTAAACTTCCGTGGTGTTAAAGTAGGAGACTTAAACGAAAGTGTAGATGCTTCTCAGATTGGTTCTTCACAATCAAGATCTAGAGATGTTCTACAATTCTTTGCACCGGAACAAGAATTAATACAGGGTCAACTTGTAGAAATTCCTGTAACAGTTTCCGAACTGAAAAAAGTTTACGGCTTCCAGTTTACAATTCAATTTGATCCACGCAAACTTGAGTTCGTAGAAATTGCAAAAGGTCTCGCAATTATTGGTAACGAAAATCTAGGACTTACAAATTTAAATAATGGCATGATCAGTCTGAGCTGGAATAGTCTCAATGCAATGCCGATGACTGAAGGTGATGATGTATTTACAATGAAATTCAAGGCTCTTTCGACTGGTCTATTATCTCAAAATGTACATATCAATTCAGCATTAACTATTGCAGAAGCTTATGATGAAAATTTGAATGACTTAGATGTTAAATTAAGTTTCCGTTCAAACAACGGAGTAATATCTGATGGAGGAATTATCCTTTATCAAAACAATCCAAACCCATTCTCAGATCAAACCGTGATTGGCTTCGAAATGCCTCGTGCAGGAAAAGCTGTAATGACAGTTTATGACCTAAACAGCAAAGTGATCTTCCAAAAAGAAGTTCAGGCTACTAAGGGTTATAACTCTATCACGGTAAACAACTCGCAGCTCGGAGTTACCGGCGTCCTATTCTATCAATTGGATGCAGAAGGATATTCCGCTACGAGGAGAATGTTGGTGATTCAATAAGGCTAAATTCGTTTTGTTCTAAAGAGTTTACTGTTTTTGGGATGGGACCCTCCTTCGGCAACGGCCGAAGGGGGTTCTTTTTTTTTTTTTTATATCCATTCATACTTTCTTCTCCTTTTTTTCAATTAATTTTGTGCTTATATCATGGGTAGAATTATGGCAATTGATTATGGTGAGAAACGCTGCGGTGTTGCAGTCACAGATCCTTTGCAACTTATTGCTACCTCACTCTCCACTCAGAATACAGAGCATTTGGAATCATTTTTAATTCAATATTGTAAATCAGAGTCGGTAGATAAAATCGTATTTGGAATGCCAAAACACAAAGATGGAAATGATACTCATTTATCCAATGTCATTAGATCTTTCTCCATTCAAATTCAACAAAAAATCAATCATCTTTCTGTTGATTTTATCAATGAATCGTTCTCCTCTTTTGAGGCTAAACAAAAAATTTTAGAAAGTGGTGTTAAAAAATCAAAACGCAGAGATAAATCCTTAGTAGATCAAATAACCGCTGTCATCCTATTACAAAAATATTTGAATCATATATAACTTCAATCCAAAAATGGTACTGCCAATTTTATTATACGGAAATCCAATTTTGAAGAAAAAAGCAACTGCTATCAATTCTGACTATCCCAATCTTGAGCAATTAATACAGAATATGTGGGATACAATGGTGTTTGCTAAAGGAGTTGGTTTGGCAGCTCCTCAAATTGGTCTGTCTATCCGATTGTTTGTGGTTGATTCTATGCCCTATTTTGAAGATAAAAAAGAAGGCAGTGGTATTAAAAAAGTTTTTATAAATGCTGAGATCATCAAAGAATCCGGCAAACCATGGAACTTCGAGGAAGGCTGTCTAAGCATTCCGGGGATTCACGGCGAGGTAGAACGCAAATCCAATGTATTGATCAAATACCAAGATGAACAATTTAATTGGCATGAAGAAGAATTTGATGATATCAATGCCAGAGTGATACAACATGAATATGATCACATCGAAGGGGTTTTATTTGTCGAGAAAATCAGCCAGGTGAGAAAGCAATTAATCTCAAGAAAATTGGAAAAAATCAAAAAGGGAATGCATGATGCAAAATACCCTGTAAGGCAATAATGTGTTTATCGCAATTTAAATTGAATGGGCAATCTGAATTGAACACTAACATTTTTGCCATGGTGTTTCCCTGGAATCCATTCCGGCATATATCGAACTACACGCATTGCCTCTTCATCGCAAGCAGGGTGTAGGCTTTTAAGAATTTTAGGATTTTTCAAGTACCCATTTTCATCGATCACAAATCCTATCAATACTATTCCTTCTACTCCGGTTTGAGCAGCAATCGAAGGAAATTTAATGTTGTTGTTGAGATACTGTTGCAGAGCCTTATCTCCACCCGGAAACTTAGGCATCACTTCTGCAAACATAAACCCTGTGGATGCTTGGGATGTATTACTGCCTTGCTGATTTAGATTATTGTCTCCGGAAGACTCTGTTTTAGATGGAGTATTGGCATCTTCGTTTGGATCATGTTTTGTTTGAGCTTCGATTTGAGTTTCTTCTTTTACTATTTTTGGGGTTTGTGATTTTGTTGCTTTTGTAGGGACGAGCACATCATTTTTTGGACTTTCTGTTTTCTTTATTTGAGTCGCTGCAATATTGGGAAGGCTGTATTCTGTCATCACCTCATTTTCGTTGGAATCCAAATCTACATATTCAGTATTCGTAAATGAAAGCCATCGCTTTAATTCAGGGATATAGACTATAAAAAGCACCAATAGAATTGAACTGATTAAACCAATCATCAAATGTTTAAGGTAATTTTTCCTCAGAATGAATGCACCGTATTCTTTGTTTTTGTGTTCAAAAACCAAAGTACACCATAGATCATCCACCAAATGATGAATTGTAAAGAGTTTGGAAAAAATACTCACTTTAATAAAAACGAAATATAGGCATTGAAATTACAAACTTACAGTATTTTTGAGATTTCTTAACAAAAGCTTTTTATTAATATAATATTGGACATGGAAACTATTGTTATTATCGTCTTTTTATTGGCTTATTTTGGGATTATTCTAGAACATAAGCTGGAGATCAACAAGACTGCCTTTGCTTTGTTAGGAGGGGCTCTTTGCTGGACTGCATATATTCTAGGTTCCGAGGAGATTCATATTGTAGAAGAAAATTTGTTTCACAGTGTGAGTGAAATCGCAGGCATTGTATTTTTTCTACTGGGGGCCATGACCATTGTTGAGCTTATTGATGCACATGATGGTTTCGATTTAGTGATAGAACGGATAAAGACAAAGAGCAAGAAAAAATTAATTATTATAATGAGTTTAGTTTGTTTTTTCTTATCTGCAATTTTGGATAATTTAACCACCACGATTGTAATGATTACCTTAATGAGAAAATTCAATTTCTCTACAATAGAAAAATTTTTTCTTTGTGGAATCATTGTCATTTCTGCCAATGCCGGAGGAGCCTGGAGTCCGATAGGAGATGTGACAACAACTATGCTATGGATAGGCAATCAGATTTCGGCATCCTCCATTGTGATTCATACGATTATACCTAGTATAGTTTGTGCTGTGGTTGCCACCATTTTAATGCTAAGTAAATTTAAAGGAGAAGTAAGCACAGTTCATTCCGGTCCAACAAATGATACGCCTGAATCCGACAAAAAAATTATTTTTTTTGCAGGGGTTAGTTCTTTGATCTTTGTCCCTATTTTTAAATCCATTACCCATTTGCCTCCTTATATGGGTATGCTGCTAAGTTTGTCCCTGTTATGGTTTATTTCAGAAATGATCCATAAAGATAAAGATGAATTTATGCGCCAGGAGCTTTCAATAAATGCTGCAATGAAAAGAATAGATACTCCCAGCATACTTTTTTTTACAGGCATATTATTGTGCATCTCAAGTTTGCAACATATCGGCACATTGACTTCTTTGGCAAATCGCTTGAGCTATATTATTCCCAGAATGGATGTACTGACGTATTGCATAGGTTTGGTTTCTGCTGTTATAGATAATGTTCCTCTTGTAGCCGCATCTCAAGGGATGTACAGTCTGGAAGTTTATCCGAGAGATCATGAGTTTTGGCTCAATCTGGCATATACTGCCGGAACCGGAGGCAGCTGCCTGATCATTGGTTCTGCGGCCGGTGTCGCTGCAATGGGATTGGAAAAAATTAATTTCATGGAGTATTTGAAGAAAATAAGCTGGATTGCTTTTTTGGCTTATACCGCAGGAGCTCTTTGTTTCAAAGTACAGGCTTTACTATTTTATTAGTCAAGAACAGAAGCTCGCAACTAGGACTTTTATTGCTGCAATTTTAATGAATTTTTAATTTTGTAAAGGCCTTATCAAGGTCGATTTTTATTCATAAAAATCCAAGCTAAAATGCTGAGCAAAACAAGGAGATATAGTATCTTTGAGGACTAAGTTTTTCTATTATGCATTATCATCATTTAGGCAAAATTCCTGCCAAAAGACATATACAGTTTCGGAAATCAGACGGAGGCCTGTATGCAGAGCAATTATTCTCTACAGAAGGATTCTCCGAACTCTCTTCCTTGCTTTATCATTGTAATGCTCCCACCGAAATTATTCAGGTGGATGAGCCTTATTCTTTTATGCCAAAACTTATCCATGATAAGCAATTAAAGCACAGATGTCTCAAAGGATTTCATGTAAAGCCAGAATCGGATTATCTGCTCAGTAGAAAACCGGTGTTGGTCAATGCAGATTGTAAAATTTCATTATCAGCTCCTAACCGAAGTCAGAAGGATTATTTTTTTAAAAATGCAGATGCCGACGAAGTTATTTTTGTCCATGTAGGCACCGGAACATTAAAGACTATGTACGGGAATCTTTCGTTCTCGTACGGAGATTATTTGGTTGTTCCTCGTGGTACAATTTATCAGATTCATTTTGACGGTCCGGATAATAGATTGCTGATTGTAGAATCCACAGGACCTATTACTTTTCCAAAAAGATACAGAAATAGTTTTGGTCAATTAATGGAACATTCTCCTTTTTGTGAACGAGATATAAGAAAGCCCTCTGACATAGAAACCTATGACGAAAAAGGAAATTATCT
Source organism: Saprospiraceae bacterium UBA3362 (assembly GCA_002360455.1). Taxonomy (GTDB): domain Bacteria; phylum Bacteroidota; class Bacteroidia; order Chitinophagales; family Saprospiraceae; genus Vicinibacter. The sequence continues at coordinate 58,417 of DEQQ01000018.1, read as the reverse complement.
TCTCTATATCAAAAAGCAGGATATGATTTATCCTTATCACTATCTTAATCATCCATTCGATGTTATTGGTTGGGATGGTTATGTTTATCCCTTTGCACTTTCTATCCACGACTTTGAGCCTATTACCGGACGGGTACATCAACCACCTCCCGTACATCAAACATTTGATGGATCAAATTTTGTGATCTGTTCTTTTGTTCCTCGTTTATATGATTATCATCCGCTTGCTATTCCGGCACCATACCATCACAGCAATATAGATAGTGATGAAGTTTTGTATTATGTGGATGGTGATTTTATGAGCAGAAAACATGTGGAGAAAGGGATGATCACCCTTCATCCCGGAGGTATTCCTCACGGACCTCATCCGGGCACTATAGAAAAGAGTATTGGAGCAAAGGAGACCAGAGAACTTGCCGTTATGGTGGATACGTTCAAACCTTTACTTATGACAGAATACGCTGCACAAGTAGAAGATCCAAATTACTTTTTGAGCTGGTTGCCGGATGGACGAAACCACCCCGGTGCGCATCTTGGAACCATAACTTCTTAAGTGGAGTTCCAATTGAGGGCTAATAAAAAGATCTAATCTAATGGATGCTGTCTGTTTGGATTAAATCTTCATTTGGCTCGTAATCCATTTGGCATACAGGACAGGTTCCGGGCTTGTCAGAACCACTTCCTTTGCAGTGCATAGGACAAATATAAGCTGAGCTGTATTCCGGTCCATTTTTATCCGGCATTTCTTCTTTTGCCTTTTTAGATTGAACTTGACATGAAACAGCGGCAAAATAAACCAAGCTCAATAATAAAATAGATTTGAATCGCATGATGATTTCGTTTTGATTAGAGACAATGGTATATATACAAATTGAAGGGAACAATGTTTTCTTTGCAAACAAACAATTTTTATACCTGATAATCACTTTCCCATCATTCAAACGATATGATCAACAGCATATATCAATGCACATCAAGTTGGATTGGGTTAATACAAAATCTCTTATGGTCATTCAAAACAGAATTATTTTTTAATCAGCAAACTTGGCTATTGGCTGGATTGGCAATGAACTAGCATTTGGTTCCAAAACAATAGAAAAATCATAGCCATAATATTGACTTAAAATAGACTGAGCCATAAAGCCTGCATAACTTCTGTTCTGTGCTATGGCTTCTACTTGATTTGGCTGGTTTGGCGAGAGCTGGTCAAGTCCTAAATTTGATTGCTTCTGAGTGATGCAGATACTGAGTGTTGAATTAAAATTATTATTCATAAAATTTTTCCTGTTTATAGTGATAAAAAATTGGATATGTACAGAGAAAAAAATAAGACTTTATTCATAAGAAAACCCCTAACCCCTAACCCCTAACCACTAACCACTAACTACTAATTGCTAACCACTTTTATCAGCTTCCCTGTTTGCATAAGCTTATTTTTCTTGCTTATTCTGTAATAATAAATTCCGGAAGGCAGTGTAGCTATATCGATCTGAGTGACTCTGCCTGAGATAGCTTGTGTGGTCACTATTCTCGAATAGCTATCATAGAGGGTCATTTCATATTCTTCTTCGTAATGATCTGCATCATTGATGTAAACATGGATATAGTCTTGAGCAGGATTGGGGCTGATGAGAAAGCTTTCCTTATGGTATTCTTTTTCTGTCACTCCTACAGGATTGCAGCCCGGTACAACACAGCCATTGCTGTCTGTGCGCACGAGCCAGTTGCGACTCTCATTGATGCCTGGAAGGAAGGATATCCCTCCAAAATAAAAACCGCCATCTTCTGCAAGCCCTAAGTTGTAGAAGGCTTTTTCTGACTTGGATGCGTTTATAGAATGTTCCCAGAGTGGTTCTCCTGTCTCATCCAGTTTTTGGATCCAGCCGTTGTGCCTATCATCTTTGTCATCATCCTCTGCACCGCCGCAGACAATACCACCATCTGATGTTTCTTTACATCTCCAATAGAAAGTAGCATATCTGTTGGTGTGTGTCTTATGAACCAGTAAATCTCCGTCCGGAGAAATATGATTTACTAGTATAGACCCTCTGTTACTTCGAGTAAAAGAGCTACCCAATAACAATATATTGCCATCTTGCATTTCTTTACAATACATGTATCTTTCTTGAATATCTGGATTATTATATTCTTTATACCATAATTTATTTCCCTGTCTATCAAATTTAGCTATAATACCATTCATATCAATGGTATTGTAATTATTATTCTGTCCGCAGACATAGATATTCCCAAAATGATCTTCAGTAAGATAATTGAAATAAGAAAAATGATTTGTAAGAGTAGTATCCCAAAATTCGTAATCCCATTTGAGATTGCCCAAACTATCAGTACAAAATACAGAAGCTTTCGCTTTGGATAAGCCCACATTTCTCCGGTCACTTTTTATACCTCTTATCCCACAAAAAACCAGATCTCCTGAGGAATGTTCTAAGAATTGGACAACATCATTATAATAATAGTCATGAGGGTAGGCATGAGAACTTAATAGATTAAACTCCTTATCAAAAACTCCATACCATTCTGATTTTACCCATCCACTGTCACTGTATATCCCGCCATTGATGATAAAATTACCGTTGCGCAAGCGATGCATTGCATGGGGATGAGTAGATTTCCAGGGTATAGAGTCTGTCACTCCTTTAGACCAAATAAGTTTTCCGCTTTTATTAACCTTGGTCACTTCTGTAAAGCCATAATAATCTATCGGATCTAGACTCCAAGCTACCGACCCAAAATAAGCATCACCATTGGGCTCTCCTATTATATCCGTAAAAATACCTTCGGCTATCCTGTAGCTGTGGTTACTTGGATAAACTATATTGTATTGTGCAAAAAGTGAATGGATATTGAATAAAAGTAACACTGTAAAATTAATTGTTTTCATCTTTATAAAAATTTTCTTAATAGAAGGAAAATAGTTAGTTTCTAATCATTTTCGGTATATGCCTTATCAAATCATAGAAATTTCATATTCTAAAACAAAAATAGAAGGAGCAGTAAAAGTACCGCTCCTTCTATTAAAAAATGTTTATTGCTTAATAAATTTGTTATGTGCAATTTCAGCTTTTGACTGTCTAAGCACAATGGTGTAAACTCCCTGAGGAATTTGAGTGATATCGATTGCTGTATTGTATATTTCCCCTCCTTTGAGGATATAAGTTATCAGCTCTTTTCCCTCTGAGTTAATGACAATTAGCTGATACAAGGATTGCATTTCTAAAATGCCTTTATATGCAAGATTGATGGTAGTCTGAGCCGGATTTGGATTTACTGTAAACTCAGGATCAATAGAATTATTAGCATCAAACTTGGCTATTGGCTGGATTGGCAATGAGCTTGCATTTGGTTCCAAAACAATAGAAAAATCATAGCCATAATATTGACTTAAAATAGACTGAGCCATAAACCCGGCATAACTTCTGTTCTGTGCTATGGCTTCTACTTGGTTTAGCTGGTTTGGTGTGAGCTGGTCAAGTCCTAAATTTGATTGCTGCTGAGTGATGCAGATACTGAGTGTTGAATTAAAATTATTATTCATAAAATTTTTTCCTGTTTATAGTGATAAAAAATTGGATATGTACAGATTAAAAAAATAAAACTTTATTCATAAGAAAACCCCTAACTACTAATTACTAACCACTTTTATCAGCTTACCTGTCTGCAACAGCTTATTCTTCTTGCTTATTCTGTAATAATATATTCCGGAAGGCAATGTTGCAATATCGATCTGCCTGACTCTGCCGGAGATCTAACGGAGGAATTTTAAATCCTTAGAACTTAAATTTCCCTGATCATTCAGGCGACTAATTCTATTATAGTACTAAGTTAATTAATTAACAATATAGTCTATTTTCTTATTTATGAAAACCTTAATAAGCTAAAGCTCAAATAGCAAAACATGGCAATTTCTCTCAGCTCAAATTCTCCAAATGCGTGTATTAGGTCTATCGCAGGACAAATATAGAAAAAAAACAATATATTTTATTTTATTGTCTGAAAAATTTCTTTATCGACATAAAGCGCAAAAGCATTAACTAAGGCTTACATTAATCTTGTTTTTTTCAGATTTGACTTAAAATGAAATGAAGAAAATAGTAAGGATCCTATTTACTCCAAAAATAAAATTATCTCCTGATAAAAAATCCTACCTAAAGAAATGCCCTTAAAGCGTATAAATAGAAATTTGCTCTGTAAATTTTTAATGGTTTTTCAATGTTCGATTTTCTTCCATGAACATTCAATTGGTTTTAGGCAATCTTTTGCATAGTGGCCTTTTTTTGGTCAAATGCAATTATTAAAAAAATACTCTCTGAATAAATGCAACTCAGTGGGAATTTTGAAATTCATTTGCAATTTTTATTCATAAATTCAAACAAAAGAATCCACTCAGTTAAGGATGTATTCTGTCAATTGAATTGGAGAATAGCTCGGATATTGTTATAGGCATCTACGATCTTCAAGGTCACAAAGTATGCCGACTGTTGTCTGATCATCTCCATTCCGGATTTCATCAAGTTATATTCAATCCTAAGAGTTGCGGTTTACCTAATGCAAGTTATATGGCTCAACTGGAAGTAAGCAATGCCAATGGTGTATTAAAAGAAGCTAAAATGATGACTTATCTTCAATAATATTTGAGGAGTTAGCCAATTCTTCACAACAACTTTTACATTTTCTTTCTTAATTAAAATTCATCTTTTCTCTTTCATTCATTGCATTCTTTGAGATGGAATCAAGTGATCCAATAGATGACTATTGTGAAAAAATGAATTAAACACAGCCCAAGTTGTTGGTAGCTCGGACTTTCTTTGTCGGTATCAGAAAATGCGTCGCTTTAGCTTGAGAAAACAGTAAAGTCTGCGATTCTATTAGCACATTGAGTTGTGATCAAAATTTCTTGTTTCGGTTTTACTGTGAAATCCAATAACGCAAACCTAGACCTGATGGTAATGGAAAGGATAACGGAATGAAATGACGGTATCCTTGTAATGGACAGCAGGACTCAGACCATAAGCAATGATCTTTACTCTGCATCTCCAAAAAAAATTAATTATAACTCAGTGAATAAATTCTAAGCGGAGTTTAGGCTTTAATCCCAAACGCTTTTCGTATTGGCTTGATCATATCCAATTTTTCCCAAGTGAATAATTCCACTTTGACTTTTTTGCTTCCGTCCGGACCATTGAATATTTTTTCTACAATCTGGGGTTCGCGCCCCATGTGTCCATAACTTGCGGTTTCACTATAGATAGGATTGCGCAATTTGAGACGCTGTTCGATGGCATAAGGTCGGAGATCAAATAATTTTTCTATCTTTTTTGCTATTTGGCCATCATTCATTTTCACTTTTGATGTGCCATAGGTATTGACATAAACACCGCAAGGTTTTGCAACTCCGATGGCGTAAGATACTTGCACCAATACCTCATCGCAGAGTCCGGCAGCAACCATATTTTTTGCAATATGTCTTGTAGCATACGCTGCAGAGCGGTCCACTTTGGAAGGATCTTTTCCTGAAAAGGCTCCTCCTCCATGAGCCCCTTTGCCACCATAAGTATCTACGATAATTTTTCTCCCTGTGAGTCCTGTATCTCCATGCGGTCCGCCTATCACGAATTTTCCTGTAGGATTTACATGATAAGTGATTTCATTATTGAATAATTTCTGGAGATGGGTAGGAAGTTTTCTCTTGAGTCGTGGTATTAATATAGATTTGACATCTTCTGCAATTTGTGAGAGCATCTGTTTGTCCGCAGAGTCTTGTGATGTTCTTCCTTTAGCTTGGATAAAATCATCGTGCTGAGTAGAAATAACGATGGTGTCTATTCTTACCGGTCTGTTTTGATCGTCATATTCTACGGTAACCTGGCTCTTCGCATCGGGTCGTAAATAATTCATTACTTTTTGCTCTCTTCTGATTCTGGACAATTCCTCAAGCAGCGAATGAGCTAAAAACAAAGGCAGCGGCATGTAATTGGCAGTCTCATTGGTCGCATAACCAAACATCATACCCTGATCTCCGGCTCCCTGATCTATTTTTTTCTTTTTGTCAACGCCTCTATTGATATCTGCGCTTTGTTCATGAATCGCAGAGAGAATACCGCAGCTGTTCGCTTCAAACATGTATTCGCTTTTGGTGTATCCTATGCGAGTAATGACATCCCTTACTATTTTTTGCACATCAAGGTATGTTTTTGTCTTTACCTCTCCGGCTACAACAACCTGTCCGGTAGTGACCAAAGTTTCACAAGCTACTTTTGACTCTTTGTCAAAGGCTAAAAAATGATCTATTAATGCGTCAGAAATTTGATCTGCTACCTTGTCCGGATGTCCTTCTGATACAGATTCTGAGGTAAATAAGTATGGCATATGAACTGTTGTTTAATAAATGATGGTACAAAGATAAAATTCTTATTCAGAATTCCATTTGGTTTTTATAAGGAATTTCAATAAAAACCAAAGAAAAGATGGTGAGAAATAGCAGATTCTTGTCTTCTTTTCTTATGCATTAGTGGGCAAGATTGAGTTTGCTTTTCTTAATGCCGTAGGCAAAGTAAATGATAAGTCCTATGATCAACCATATAAAAAATCCTATCCAGTTTTTCAATGGAATTTGCGCCATCATGTAAAGGCATGATAAAACCCCAAGAACCGGAATGAGAGAATAGTTTTTTCGAATGGATTGGATCAGCATAAAAGCAGTAATGATAATAAAAATCCACATTGGAATTTTATGTTTAAATTCATACCAAGCAGATCTCTGAATATTCATTTTCGGTATGCCCGCAGAACGCATAGTTTGTTCATAGTTTTCGGGTGTTTGACTTGTGAGATAATCAAGCAGTTGATAATTCAGATTTGTAAATACATCTCGATCTCTCTCAAAGATTGTATTTTTTAGCTGGGAGATTTGTTCCGGTTTTAGATGCTTCAATGCTTCTTCTGCACTCATCAGTTTTGATTCATTGGTAAAAAAGTCTTGTACAGCATTTGGACTTTTCCACTGCACTGCGCCCAAAGTTAAAATCAACAAAAGAGGTAAATAAATTTTGGCATTCCAATACGGGATTTTAAACTTGGCCGCCGGAATGCTTGGATCTGCATTGAGGATGAGCACTCCTCCACACACAAGGACAAAAGCAAATAAAGTGCCTATGCTGCATAAGTCCGTAACCGTAGTAAGGTTGAGAAATAAGGCCGGAATAGCAACGACAAAACCGGTGACGATGGTTGCAAATCCCGGTGTCTTAAATTTGGGATGCAGCTCAGAGAATTTTTTTGGAAGCAAGCCATCTCTGCTCATAGACATCCAGATGCGCGGCTGCCCAAGCTGAAATACAAGCAAGACGCTCGCCATAGCAAAGATGGCACTCACCGCTATAATCCCACTGATCCAAGGCAATCCTACTTTACTGAAAACAAAAGCCAATGGATCACCTACAGCCAACTCATTATAGTTGACCATGCCCGTTAAGATTAATGCTATAATAACGTAAAGAACTGTGCATATCAAAATGGAATAAAACATTCCGCGCGGAAGGTCTCGCTGTGGGTCTTCACACTCCTCTGCAACTGTAGAAACCGCATCAAATCCTATGTAGGCAAAAAAAACAGCACTGACTCCTTTCAATATGCCTCCAATCCCGTTCGGGCTGAAGGGTGACCAATGATCTACATTTACATAAAACGCTCCTACAACAATGACAAAAAGAACCACCGACAGTTTGACCAAAACCATCATGTTGCTGGCATTTCTGGATTCGTGAATTCCCTTATACACCAACCAGGTAATCAATACTATAATAAGAAGCGCAGGAACATCAAAGACCAAATGCAAACCCAATAGCTGTGGTGCCGTTTGATAGGCTTTGTGTGCCTGTTGCAATCCGGCATCCAGTTGGTCAAGGCTCGAGCCTGCATGCATCAAATTGCTTGCGGTCAAGTATCCATTTCTTGCAGTAAAAAAATCCATCTGCATCCATTGAGGAAGATGGATTCCCATTCTTTCCAGTAAGCCTGTAAAATAGTCACTCCACGAAATAGCTACCGTGATATTTCCTATCGCATATTCCATAATCAATGCCCACCCTATAATCCATGCCATCAACTCCCCAAAACTGGCATAAGCATAAGAGTAGGCCGACCCGGAAACAGGGTATCGACTTGCAAAATCTGCATAACAGAATGCCGCAAATCCACAAGCTACAGCAGTAAACAAAAATAAGAATATAACCCCCGGACCACCTTCTGAACTGGCGGTACCTATCGTACTAAAAATTCCGGCTCCAATAATCGCCGCTATTCCTAAGGCAGTAATATCTTTTACACGCAATACTCGCTTCAGTCCGTGATCATGATGTGCTTGTACTCCTATCTGCTTCCTTCTAAACAGTATTTTCAAGTTCATTCAAAAAAAATTATTGACAATGATAGCTAAAATATTGCAAGAACCATTTACTTTCACAAAAAAATACGAACTCATGATTCAAAAACTTCATTTTGTATTTGCGCTTATGGTGTTTGCATTTGTTATAGCCTGTAAGGATAATAACAACACAAATACTAATGTTGATTGTACCGGTGTCATCTCCACTTACTCGCTGTCTGTCAAAGTAATCTTGGATGCTTCTTGTGCTTTTACAGGTTGCCATGCCGGAGCCAATCCTGCCGCCAAGATCGACCTTTCCAACTATACCGGTGCGAAAGCAGCTGCAACTACCGGCAATAAATTTGTATGCTCGATAACCCATGGATCAGGCTGCAACCCAATGCCTTCCGGCGGTGCAAAATTGGACGCTTCATTGATCAAGGTTTTGCAGTGTTGGGTACAAAGTGGAGCACCACAATAATAGAAATACTTAGTTGGAGCAATCCCTCACCTTGTGAGGGTCGGCGTATTACGGGGTTCACCGCTGTAGAGCGGTTTCCGTCTCCTTTCCGTTTCACTACAAGGAGACCAAGCCCTCCATATGCCTTTGCCAAAAAGAAATACAGCCTTTATATTCATTACCTTATTCTTTAGTAAGACTCACATTTTGATTTTTTCTTTACATCATGCAATCAAGACGTAAATTTCTCCAAAACACTGCTTTACTTGGTGTTGGCTCCGCTTTGAGCAATCCTTTATTGGCAGAAAACAAGCTACAAATAGAAAAAGATAGACCTTTTCCAATCGTTATCGCAACCTGGAACAACGAAAAAGCAGTCAAAGCTGCCTATCAGGTGATCAAATCCGGTGGCAGAGCTGTGGATGCTGTAGAAATGGGGGCAAAGGTTCCGGAAGCAGACCCCAACGACACCTCCGTAGGCTATGGAGGATTTCCGGATCGAGATGGTCATGTCACTTTGGATGCCTGTATTATGGATGAATTTGGCAATGCAGGCTCTGTAATGTTTTTGGAGGATATTATGCACCCTATTTCGGTTGCGCGGATGGTAATGGAAAAAACCCCCCATGTGTTTTTGGCAGGAGAAGGGGCACAACAGTTTGCTCTTGAAAACGGATTCGAGAAGCAAAATCTCCTCACCGATAAAGCGAAACAGGCTCTGGAAGAATGGCGCAAAACCTCTCAATATCAGCCTAAAATCAATGTAGAACGACATGATACCATCGGAATTTTAGCCGCCGACTCCAATGGGAATTTTGGGGGAGCTTGCAGCACTTCCGGATTGGCCTTCAAGATGAGAGGTAGAGTGGGCGATTCACCCATCATTGGGGCAGGTCTCTATGTTGATAATGAGGTAGGTGCAGCCACAGCAACAGGTCTAGGCGAAGTTGTTGTCAAGAAAGTAGGCGCATTTTCAATTGTAGAAATGATGAGAAACGGCAAAAGTCCACAACAAGCCTGCGAAGAGGCCATCAAGAGACTCCAAAATCTAAAAAACATCCAAGACCTTCAGGTTGGATATATCGCAGTATCAAAAAAAGGGGAGATTGGGGCCTTCAGCGTACACCCGGGATTCCAATATGCAGTCGTCCAAAAAGGAAAATTTCGACTCGTCGACAGCAAAAGCCTTTTTTCGGAAAAAAAATAATAAACTCATATTATAATTAATCGTAATCTGTAATATACTAATTATTAACACCAAACACTTGATATTTAAACCTAATTGCTTGAAAATGGGGAACATACATTATAAAAAATCGTAAGATTTGGCACTGAATTTGTAATACCATGTATGTCAATCTAAATTGACCGAAACTGCATGGACAAGATTCGGATAGGGATAGTAGATGATCACAGCTTATTTGTTTCCGGCCTTACGCTGGTGTTGCAACAACTGAGATTTTCTACCGGAGGAATTGAAATTGCATTTCAATCTACAGAATCCAAACGAATTTTATTTCAAGCAGGAGATTTGGATCTGCTTTTTTTAGATCTATTTCTTCAAGATGGAGACGGTTTAGATTTGATCAAACAACTCAAAGAAAAATATCCACAACTCAGGCTCATCGTTCTTTCAATGCATACAGACGTCAAGACGGTGAGAGAAGCAATGAAACGAGGTGCTGACGGATTTCTGTCTAAATCCACTCAGGCATCAGAACTTGCTTCTTCTATCCAATTGGTGATGGCGGGAGAGATTTTTTTAGGACAGGATATTCAGACAATTTCTGTCAAAGAAACTAAAGAAATTCAGACCGCAGCAAAACCCAATCGTTTTAATGTTTCTCATCATTTGACAAAAAGAGAAATTGAAATTCTCGAACTGATTGCCGCCGGTAAATCTACCAAAGACATTGGTTCTCAACTTTACATTTCTCATAATACAGTTTCTGTTCATCGAAAGAATTTGATGAAAAAATTTGGAGTAAACAATTCCACCAGCTTGATCAAACAGGCTTTTGAATTGAACTTACTTCAATCTTAATCAAAGCTTATAAACTCAAACTGCATTGATATGATGCCATTGTGCTCATGACAATGCAAGAGATGCTTTTGCATCTCCTCAATACTGCAAATTAGATTTAAAAATAAACAATGTTTTACTTGGTCCTAAACCGATTATTTACAATGAGGAAAGAAAATTTTACTCTTAAAACCCAGAAAAAAGGGGGATTTTTATTGAGAACTTTAGGAATTTTAGTTCTTGTTTTATCCTCAATTTTTATGGAAGATCTCCGAGCACAATGTCCATTGGCTTGTGATGATAATGTTCAGGTTTCTCTGGACGAATTTTGTCGTGCTACCATTACTCCGGATATGCTTTTGGAAGATATGGGAACAGGATGTACTTATACTGTGGTAGTTTATAACACCACGGGCTTACCAAGAACCACTCCTACTGTAGGAGTTGCTGATATTGGTAAGACATTAAAAGTTGCAGTTTTCTTAGGCAATAATCAGTGTTGGGGTTCTATCTCAGTAGAAGATAAATTCCCACCGGTCATTACCTGCCCTACCAATGACACAGTATATTGCAATGTGACAAACTACACATTGAAATCTCCTATTGTGCAAGATAACTGTACAGCCTCAACACGACAGGTTATTTCTGATAATGTAATCAAATATGCCTGCGATTCTGTAATGGCGGGTGTTAGAATTATTACTTATTATTATCAAGATGCCAGCGGAAACCGCTCGGATACTTGTGAGCAAAGAGTTTATTTTAGAAAAATCGACTTCAATGCTATTGTGTGGCCATCAGACAAATCCTATTCTTGTGAAGTATATGATTCTGTTCCGGCGCTCTCTGTAGTAGGCTTTCCTACTCTTGCCGGATTTCCGTTATATCCTACCTTTGGCATTTGCAAAATTGCTGTGGCTTACGAAGATCAATTAATTCCGGTTTGCCCTCATAACTTCAAAGTCTTGAGAAAATGGACCGTGATCGATTGGTGTAAGCCTGCAGGTCAAAACATAATTACTCATTTCCAAATCATCAAAATCACAGATGAAAAAGGCCCGATCCTTTCTTGCAGTCCTAACATGACTGTAAGTACAGATGTTTGGTCTTGCTCCGGAACTGCAGTGATTCCTCCTCCAACAATCATTTCAGAATGTTCTGAGAATCTGAATATCAAAGTTGGATATAAAATAGTGAATAACGGAACAGCAACCTACGAAGGAACAAGTACATCGAATGTTACCAAATTGGCCAATGGATATTATTCTATTTCCGGATTGCCATATGGACTAAGTTGGGTAATCTTTAGAGTAACCGATGAGTGTGGAAATTACACAGATTGTGCCACAGAAGTGCTTGTGACAGATCAGGTTCCTCCGGTAGCGGTCTGCGACCAAAAAACAGTAGTATCCCTAACAATAGATGGTACGGCCAAAGTTGAAGCAGCATCGTTCGATGATAGATCTCATGACAATTGTGAGTTGGATAGTTTCCAAGTGGTAAGAATGGACGGTGGTGGAGCTTGCGGAGTTCCAGGCTCAAACACTTGGCAAAAATATGTCCACTTCTGCTGTAGTGATATCGGAAAGACCATAATGGTTAATTTCAGAGCTATAGACAAAGCAGGCAACAGCAATACCTGTATGGTAGAAGTTGTTGTACAAGATAAAGTACCTCCGGTTATCGTTTGCCCTCCACACATCACAGTTTCTTGTGAATACGATTATCCACAATTAAGTGTTTTTGGTAAAGTGGCTACAGATGTTTCTCAGAGAAATACTATCAACGTTTCAGATCCTTTCGTGAAGTACTCAGGTCCTGCAATAGACGGTTATGCTTATGATGGATGTGGTGTGACAATAAAAGTGGATTCTTTTTATTCCCTTTCTTGCGGAAAAGGAACCATAACAAGAAGATTTGTGGCTACAGAAACTCATGCAGTAAATCCTTTGACAGCAACTTGCTCTCAGATCATTACAGTTCAGGATCGTACTCCTAACAATATTACGGTTGATTTTCCTTCAGATTTTACCAGCAATAATTCTTGCATGAGCAAACCTCAGTTGACTCCTGATGTAACCGGAAAACCAACAGTTCATGGTGCCGACAAATGCAGCTCTATCGCTACAACTTATGACGATCTTATATTCACATTTGATTCAAATGTTTGCTTGAAAGTGTTGAGAACATGGACTGTAATTGATTGGTGTGTTTATCAACAAAATTCAGGCAAGACAGATGGAATTTGGACATGGAAACAAATCATCAAAATAAACAATGTTGTTCCTCCATCCTTTGTGAGTTCGTGTGCAGATAGAACGGTAGATGTTTTTGGTCCCGGTTGCCAAGGTCAAGTTGATCTAGTTGCAGAAGCTCATGATGACTGTACTGACGATGCTGATTTGATCTGGAGTTATACTGTAGATTTATACAGTGATAATGTTGCTGATCCTGCTTATTCCGGAAACTCAAGAAATGCATCAAGAGTGTATCCGACAGGAAAACATAAAGTAACCTTCAGAGTAAAAGATCTTTGCAATAATGAAAAAGTTTGTACTTACTTTTTAACAGTAAGAGACGGTAAAAAACCAACTCCATTCTGCCTAGGTTCCATTCATACAGTGATCATGCCTTCTTCTAAAAACTTAGAAATTTGGGCAAAAGATTTGATCCTTTATGCCGAAGACAATTGTACAGAAAAAAGTGCAATAAAATCTTACTTCTTTATCAATAATACATTTGTAAGTTCAATGACATTGGACTGTTCAAATATTGGAATGAATAAAGTAAAGGTATATGTTGTAGATGAAGCCGGTAATTTTGAATATTGTGAAGCTGTAATCGAGTTGCAAGATCCAAATGGAGCCTGTGATAATGGATTTAATATCGCAGGAAAAATCATGACCAATGATCTTCGTCCGGTTAATAATGTGAATGTTGTTTGGGAGAGATTAAGCCCACTGAGCACAAACTCAAAATCGACCAATGTAGCCGGTTTATATACCTTCAACAATATAGTTCCGGGAAGTGATTACATTATTCACGCAGAAAAATCAGGTGATTATCTGAATGGAATTACAACTCATGATATTGTTTTAATTCAAAAGCATATCTTAGGTCAAGTTGAATTTGATAGCCCATACAAGTACATTGCAGCTGATGCAAATAACAGTGAAACCGTTTCTGCTGCGGATTTATCCGAAATTAGAAAATTAATTCTTGGAAAGACCATTCAATATTACAATCAGACCTCTTGGAGATTTGTACCAATGAGTTATGTTTTTCCAAATCCGACCAACCCATTCCCTTATACTGAAAAAATTAACTTCAACGGTATCAGTTCTAATCAAGTGAATGCTGATTTTTATGCTGTAAAAATTGGAGATATCAATGGAAATGCTGAAGTAGGAAATTTTGGAAATTTGGGCTCTCGTTCCAATGAAAAATTAGAACTTGAGCTTGAAAATACAGCCTTGAAAGCAGATCAAGAAAATAAGATTCAAATCATTGCAAAAAATGATTTTACCATCAATGGTTTACAATTTGCGATCAACGTTAATCGTGCAAGCATTTTGAATGTGCATTCTGCTTTAGTCGGACTTAACGATGAAAGTATAGCAGTGTTGGACAACGAAATCCGTGTATCTTATGCACCAAATCAAGAAGTGAATATAGCTGCCGGGGATGTTATGCTGGAAATCACCATCAAAACCGAGAAAGATGGTCTTAGCTCAAACTTTATCACAACAAATGCATCAGACTTTATCTCTGAAGCATACGATCAGCAATTGGAAGTGATGGATCTTACCATCAATTTTAAATCTAAAGAGAAATCGAATCCAACTTCTTCTCTAAATTATGAACTGGCTCAAAATAACCCAAATCCGTTTTCGGCAAAAACTCAGGTAGAATTTAAGTTGCCTCAGGCTCAAAATGTTGAGTTTATGATTTATGATATGAACGGAAAAGTAGTGTTCAGATCAGAAAAATTCTATCAAACCGGTTCTAATTCGTTGACAATCAATAAATCCGATCTTTCTCATGCAGGTATCTATTATTTGCAGATGAATGCAGAAGGATTTACAGATACAAAGAAAATGGTTCTTATCCGTTGATAAGGATTGAGTAAATGCAGTGTTATTATGCCTGGGAATGCAGACAGCGTTTCCAGGCTTTTTGTATTATATTTGCGGTATCCCGCCATTATTCTAAGCAAAAATTTAATATTATTTTGGATTTCAGTAATGAAAACGAATGGTTTAAATATTATTTTTTAGTATTATATATTTTTGTAAATTCAAAACAATTATTTACCTTTGTGTAGAGAATGGGTGTATCTTAACACTCCCAAAATCAGTAGATTATGAAAATTAGAAAAATTCTTTTATTCTTTTTTGCGCTTTCTTACATCAGCGCATTTTCCCAAATTAAAATTAAATTTAATTCCGTTACCGGAAACAAAGGAGACACGGTAAAGGTAGAAATGAGTTCCGAGAATCTTACCGGAATAAAGTCCTGCCAGTTTGCCCTTGTGTACGACTCCTTGGTCCTTCAATTTATTGATGGAAATCTTCCAACTGCAGATTTCGCAACGGTACAAGTATCCGGAGCTGCAGACAACATCAGAAACGGAAACATTACTCTTTCTTGGAACAGTGCTACCAATTTACCGATCACTTTTTCTCCCAATTCAAGATTAATGAATTTGAGATTTAAGTTGATTGGAAAAGAATGTGACAGCACATTTTTGAGAATGACCAATTCGATGCGATATAAAAATGGTGGAAGATTCACTACAGAATTTTTGGATTCCAATGAAAAAGAACTTCCATTCGATACAGCAGGGGTTCCTGGAAAAATTAAAATCAATGGACCAAACTGTATGTCCGGTGGCGGCGGCGGCGGTACTTCAGATGTTACAATAATTGCCGGTACAGTCTCTGCACCAAAAGGAACTATCGCCTGTGTTCCGATTTCAGTTAGAAATTTCAAGAAAATAGCCACAATGCAAGGTTCTATTAGATGGGATCCTACCGTAGCAACTTTTGCCTCAATTTCCAATGTAAGCCCATCCTTTATTGGATTCAATAATGGATCTTATGCTGTATTACCTGACAATAGCGGAATACGATATTCTTGGGAGCCGGGGAATGGTTCAACAGTTACTTTGCCTGACGATCATGTTCTTTTTGAAATATGCATGAACACCGTTGGCGCTTCAGGCTCAATGACCGCAATTAATTTTACGGACAGCCCACTGAAAACAGAATGGACTGATGAATTTAACACAATTTTCCCAATCTCCACTGCAGGTAAACTTACCATAACGCAAGCTGCAAAACCATTGAGACTTCAAGTATCAGATGGGACAACTGCAGTTGGATCAGAATATTGTGTCAATGCTGTAGCTATTAGCGGTTTTACTGATGTTGCCTCCATGCAATTTGGATTAAAAATAGATACGGCAATTCTCAAAATTAAAACGCCATGTAAACTTTCACCAAATAATCTTGCAAGCTTTGGCTGTGGTAATATTTTTAGAGTGGGAGATGTTGTTCGCATTACTTGGGATGCCGGAACAAGCTTAAAACAAACGTTGGCTAACGGAACTACTATGTTTGGATTATGTTTTGATGTAGCCGGAGCTTGTCCTACAACGACAAAAGTTACATTTGTAAACAACCCAACAATAGAAGCTACAGACGCAAATTCAGAAAAATTTGCAGTCACCGCTACAGAAGGAACTATAACCATCAATTGTGCGACCAGCCCATTGGCGATTCGTAAAGATTCTGAAGCCGCCGTGAGATGTTATAATACTTGCAATGGCCAGGCTAGAGTAACAATCTCAGGAGGAATAAAACCTTACAAATTCGAATGGTTAGATACGGCCGGAAAAGTGGTCTCTACTTTTGAAGACCCGAATAATCTTTGTCCCGGAACCTACAGACTTAAAGTTACAGATTCACTGAATACAATGGTGTTAAGTGAAGTTTTTAATATTGGAAATGCTACTCAAATTATTCCCGGCATTACCGTGAATCATGAGAGAACAAGCATGGATGGCTCTATCACTACCAATGTGACAGGAGGAACTTCTCCATATACTTATGAATGGACTCAATTGCCATCGACAAATGTAATTGGCACAAGCACAAGCATTACCAATTTAAAATGCGGAAGTTACGGACTGAAAGTAACGGACAACAGAGCTTGTGTCATTAGAGATACAATCAAAGTAGATTGTCCGGCAGGACAGGATATAAAAATTGACTCGGCAAGACAAATCGGTTCTATCCCATGTTTTGGTCAATGCGTTGGTTCAGCCAGAGTCTTTGCCTCAGGAGGAACCGGAGCTTTCACTTATAAATGGTCTGATCCTGCAATGTCAACGACCAATCCTGCAGTTAATCTTTGCCCGGGTACATACTCTTGCACAGTTACAGATCAAGCAGGAAAAGTAAGTACAGCAACAGTTACTATTGTAGCTCCTTCCAAAATCAATGTGAGCAGTGTACTTGTATCCCAGTCTTCTGGATCTGATGGTGCTGCAGATGGATCTGCAACCGGAGGTTCTCTTCCTTATACTTTCGTTTGGAAAGATTCATTGAATAGAATCGTAAGCAACACATTCCAACTAAGAAATGCTTATATCGGCAGATATACTTTATGTGTTACTGATATAAATAATTGTACTCAAGCAATCGAAGTTCTCATTCCTAAAAAATCATCCGGAGGAGGTTCTATTAATATCAGTGTTAGCGTGGATAATAAACCCGGAGGTTCCGGAGTAAGTTGTAATGGAGTTTGCGATGGTAGAGTGGTTGTATCACCTAGCGGAGGAACTGCTCCATATTCTTATAAATGGTCTCATAATGCAACTTTAAATTCTAATGTTGCAGATAAATTATGTGCCGGTTCATACACAGTAACTGTGACGGATATCTCAGGAACTACAGCTGTAAGCAATGCGATTACAATTTCTAGCCCTGCGGCAATAAAACTTTCCTTGAGAAAAATTGCCTGTGCTACAGATAACGTATTAAAAGATGGTCAATATGAAGCCCTAGTATCCGGTGGAAGTAATCCTTATCAGTTCAATTGGTGTTCCGGGGCGACTCAGAACATTGCAACGGATTTGGGCTCCGGAGCTTGTACTTTGATCGTTACAGATGCCAATGGATGCACAAAATCCGAATCGTTTTTTGTTTGCGAAGGTACACCTCCAAGTGCAGATTGTTTCGGAGGACGATTGGCCATTTCTCCAAATGGAGATGGTTACAACGAAACCTTAGAAATCAGCTGTGCAACAGATTATGAAAATGCATTGAACATTTATGACCGATGGGGAAATCTAATCTTTGCTCAGACTAATTATGATAATACTTGGAATGGAAAAGATAACGACGGAAACATTCTGAACGAAGGAACATATATGTGGGTTCTTCTTATAAGAGAAGTAGGAAAGAATGATGCTTATTATAGAGGAACCGTGACCATTGTTAAATAACTTATTAAACGTTGAAGAAAATGAAAAAAATCATTATATCATTGCTGTGTTTGATTATCTTTGGATCAATTCATGCACAAGATTATTCAGTTTCGTTGAAAACACCAGCTGTTTATAATCACTACCACATCAATCCTTTCATTATCAATCCGGCACATACAGGATTTGAGGGGAATACAAAATTGATTTTCAATTTTAGAAATCACTGGGCAGGATTTCCAGATGCTCCAAAGGCACTTACCTTTGGACTAAATGCCGCTCCTGCAGCCAATATGGGAATTGGTGGATTGATCTATTCTGAAAACTATGGCGCTGCCAATCGATTTATCGGAAAACTAAACTACGCTTACCAATTTGGAAATGAAAACAATAAGTTTGCTTTGGGATTGGGAGGTTCTTATATTCAATACAGTTTGGATAATGCCGTATTTACGGACCCTTATCATCAATCTCCGGATCCTATCATCAATAATTCTTTGAATGGTAGAAAATTCTTTTCTGCAGATCTTGGTTTTTGGGGAGAATTCAGCAAAAAATATAAAATCGGAATCGCATTGCCACATCTTATAGAAACTTCATTGGACAATAAAAATTCTTCTACAACAACACCAAAAGAAGACAAACCTATTGGATTTGTAGCTTTGGTGGGAGCAATTTATGAAGTCCCTTCTTACAGAATTACTTTGGAGCCTTCTATAGGTTTAAGAAAAATTAGCGATGTCCCCTTTGGTACAGACCTCAATATCATCGCAAGAATGTTGGATGACAAATTATTTGGCGGATTTACCTATAGCTTTGGCCCTTCTTGGCACAGAATTATGTTTTTAGGAGGAGCAAGAGTAGACAGATTTAGATTCTATTATTCTTATGATCAGTCTTATCTTGATTTTCAAAACTACAATAACGGAAGCCATGAATTGACTCTTAGTTTTGATCTGTTCAAGATTTCTCCAAAAGCAAAAGCTACAATGGAAGAACCTGCAATGGACAAAGAAATGATGGATAAATAATCCACAGAGCAACAAAATTAAATACAAAAGGCGATGAGTTTCTACTCTTCGCCTTTTGTATTTTAGCTTGTTTGCTTTTGAAAAAAAGGATGCACAACTGTATTTCAAAAATCCTTAGGTTCAAAATATAATTTTAGATCATCAATTTCATTTATTCACTGGTATTTCTCATTTCAATTTCAGGAAAATTATCTTTCAAAAGATTGATTGTCCAAAGAGATTCTGCAAGAAAAACCAATTGACCATCTTTATCTCTGGCAAGATCTTTTTTCCTTCTGCTCATAAATTCATTCAACTTTTTGATATCAGAACAATGCACCCAACAAGCCTTGGCAAGTTGAATAGGTTCGTAACTGCACTTCGCTCCATACTCATGCTCCAGTCGATATTGAATGACGTCAAACTGCAAGGCTCCCACAACTCCAATAATTTTTCGTTGAGACTCTTCTTTGGTAAACAACTGCGCCACACCTTCATCCATCAGCTGCTCAAGACCTTTGGCAAATTGTTTGAATTTTCCGGGATCAGCATTATTCACATATCTAAAAATCTCAGGAGAAAATCTTGGTATTCCTTTGAACTGTAATTTCTCCCCTTCTGTGAGCACATCTCCTATTTTAAAATTGCCCGAATCATACAAGCCTATAACATCTCCGGGATAAGCTTCATCAATAATTTCTTTCCTTGCCGCCATAAAAGAGGTAGGGTTTGAAAACTTTAATTGCCTGTCCAATCGCACATGATAATAATTTGTATTTCTCATAAACACTCCTGAACAAACTCTAAAAAAAGCAATCCTGTCTCTGTGTTTTGGATCCATATTGGCATGAATCTTAAATACAAATCCACTCAATTTATCTTCGGTAGGTATAATGATTCTACTTTCTGTCTCTCTCGATCTTGGTCCAGGCGCAATATCTACAAAACAATCCAACAGTTCTCTTACTCCAAAATTATTTACGGCAGATCCATAAAATACGGGACATAATTTTCCATTGAGATAAGCCTCTCGATCAAACTCCGGATAAACTCCGTGAACAGTCTCTAACTCCTCCATGAACAGCGCATAGGCTTTTACTCCAATTATGGACTCAAACCTCTCTTTCTCTTCAAGACCTATGGAGATAGATTCTTCTTCTTCCTGCTTTCCATGAGCACGAAATATGATCAATTTTTTTTCATAAATACTGTACACTCCTTGAAAAGTTTGCCCCATTCCTATGGGCCAAGAAAGCGGTGTTACTCGCAATTTTAGCTGGGTCTCAACCTCATCCAAAAGATCAAATGCATCCTTCCCTTCTCGATCCAGCTTATTGATGAACACAATGATGGGCGTACTTCTCATTCTGCACACCTCCACCAATTTTTCTGTTTGTTCCTCAACTCCTTTTGCTACGTCTATTACCACTATCGCAGAATCTACCGCAGATAATGTTCTATAAGTATCTTCGGCAAAATCTTTGTGGCCCGGAGTATCAAGGATGTTGATCTGCAATCCCCTGTAAGGAAATGCCATCACACTCGTAGCCACAGAGATTCCACGCTGTTTCTCGATCTCCATAAAGTCGGATGTAGCATGCTTTTTTATTTTGTTGGACTTGACAGCCCCGGCTATCTGAATAGCTCCGCCGAACAAGAGAAGCTTCTCCGTCAATGTTGTTTTCCCCGCATCGGGATGTGACACAATCCCAAAGGTCCTCCGTTTATTTAATTCTTCTAAATTCATAAAGAGCGCAAAAGTAACTAAAATCTGAGACAAGCTCAATTCAATGGAATGTTTGGGCATGCCCCCGCATTCTGCGGGGTCGGAGTCTTGCGGGCTCACTGTCGTTCGGTGCTTTGCACCAAGCCCTCCAGCCTCCTCATGCAATCCGGTGCTAAAACATACTTTAGTTCATTTTTAAAAACGATTTCGCTGATTGTTTTTTCTGTTTCTACAATCACGTCTCTGATTATATAATTTTGGTTCAAAAAAATATTTCTTGCTTTATTATATTTTTCACCTAGAATAAAGTTAGCAATTCGATTTTCAAAGTGAAATCAGCAAATAAAATTGCAAATCAACTCTTCATTATTTTTTGCTCATCCAATTTCTATAGAAAAACATGATCTGAGTTTTTCTTCAATGCCTATGTAATTTTCAATAATTAGATCTGCATCTTTTAATTCTTCTTTTGTATGTCCTGTTGTTATAGCCACAACGTTCATCCCGGCAGATTTCCCTGCTTCAATACCCTTAGGTACATCTTCAAACACAATGCATCGCTCCGGTTGCACTTCGAGGATTTCTGCCAATCGGACGAAGGTCTCCGGATGTGGTTTGCCGTATTCAACATCCTCCGCAGCAACAATCGCAGCAAACTTTGACTCCATCTTCAATACCTCCAACATCATATCCACATTGCTTCTGCATGCAGAAGTACCAATGCCCAGCACAGTTCCTCTCAATCCATGCAGCTTACACAGAAATTCTTCCAGACCCGGCAGTAATTTTAATTGTGGTCTATACAAATTTTGATAATGCTGCTCCTTGAATTCAATAATCTCTTTGAGAAGATCTTGATTGAGCTCATTTTTTAAAATTCGACTCAGGACTTCTTCATTTTTTCCGTACAGCTGAGCTATATGTTTTTTTTCATTCCATATTACACCCAGAGACTCAAGGGTTATTTGCCAAGTTTTTATATGGTAGGGCATGCTGTCAATCATGGTCCCATCCATATCAAATAAGAATGCGTTCAATTTCTTTTGTTTTACGCAAAGATCTGCTATTGAGCTCAGCTTTAATTTAAAAATCCAATTCCTTTTGTTAATAAGAAGTAAACAAAAAATAAAGAATCCAAGAATAACGACGAAAGAATTAATAATTAGGTAATATTGGATATTATGTTACCAAATGATGAAGTTCGATCTTTGAAGCTTGATAAAATCACTATCGAAGAGTTGGTATAGGGCTTATTGGCTCGTACCGTATTTTAGGTTCAAAAGATTATTATAAATCATGAAGATGAAGTCTAATTTTAGAATTGATTGGCTGCCATTGAGAATGTGGATTTCTCTCTATTTTATTCTGATGGTGAGTATGGTTACGAACCTTGCAGCCTCTAATCTAACTGTATCGGATTCAACAGCCCCGGAAAAGAAATGGTATGAGCTGATCCATTTAAGGTCCTATTCTCAGTTAAGGTACAATAGACTCTTGGAAACCAACCCTAAATTAAAATGTGAGCAATGTGATAAATCTTGGGGAGAAAACGGTAGTTTCTTTTTTCGTCGAATAAGAATGATTTTCTCAGGACAAATTTCTCAAAGGCTGTATTTCTATTTGCAATACGACTTCGCATCTTCTCCAAGTTCTACAGTGTGGCATTATGGTCAAGTGAGAGATGCCTATTTTGATATTGGATTGGATTCAAAAAATGAATTTCGCATCCGAGCAGGTCAATCAAAAGTTCCTTTCGGGTTCGAAAATTTGCAGTCAAGTCAGAATAGGTTACCTCTGGATCGTGCAGATGCATTGAATTCTGCTATGCCCAATGAAAGAGATCTTGGTTTATTTTTTATGTGGGCACCATCAAAGGTAAGGAAACTGTATTCGGAGTTGATCAAAAAAGGCTTGAAAGGAAGTGGAGATTACGGCGCATTTTCGATAGGTTTATTTAACGGCCAAACAACCAATAAACCGGATTTGAATAATAATTTGTATTCATTTGTGAGAATGACCTATCCGTTTTTTTTAGGAGATCAAATTATTGAGCCCGGAGTTCAATTTTATACAGGAAAATATACTTTGGCTGCAGATCAATTAAGCATCGGTGTAAAAGTAAAGTCAGATAAAACATATAAGGATCAACGCACCGCCGGAACAATTGTAGTCTATCCGAAACCGCTTGGAATTATGGCTGAATATAATGTAGGCACCGGACCCCAATTTAACCCGGGTCAGGATTCTATTGTGCAAAACAAGCTAAAGGGTGGTTATGCACAGTTAAGTTACATGATTCATCTGAAGAAAATGAACCTTATTCCATTTGTAAGATACCAAGTTTATCAAGGAGGAAAAAAGCAAGAACTGGATGCACGCTCTTATGATATAAAAGAACTTGAGCTTGGGTTCGAGTGGCAACTGAATAAAAATATAGAATTGGTATCCCAATACACTATTTCCAATCGACGATTTGAAGATTATAAATTGCAAGACAATTTACAAAAAGGAAATTTAGTAAGATTACAACTCCAAGTCAGCTTTTAGAGAAATTGTAAAGAATGCGATCCTTTTTTATTCAGCAATTTGTACAAATTTGCAAATTAAAAACATTTTTGATCTGCTCTTCTTATGGTCTCAAATAAAAGATGATATTCAAATTGTAAGGTGTTCTCAATCTGTTTTCAGTTCATTAAAATCTCCATTTGGCTTTTCTCTTTTGGCGTTTATCTTGCCATGACTCAAACTTTTGGGTAATATGATCAAATTGTTCCTCTACTTTTTTGGAAATGGTGTCAATGTTGATCGGTTCTCCCATCATACTCAATCTATCCATCGAAGTTCTAGCCTCAGGAATGGCTGCCCAGCAGATAAGGTAAAGTGGAATTGTAAACCCACCTGCAAAAGCACCAAGACAAAATCCTAATCTTACCCAGGTCACATCTTGGATTCCAAAATAATTTGCAAATCCGGCACAAACACCCTGAAACTTTGCATTTTCCATGTCTCGGAAAACCTTTTTACCCGTTTTGATTCCCCATTCAGCCTGTGTCTTACCGTTGCCTGCAAAGGAGTTTGAGTTAGGATTTTTATCCTCTTGGTTTGGAACGCCAAAGTCCTCAGGGGTTCCCATAATCTGTATGCATTGATTCACAATGGAAGTATTGATAATCCCACCGTATTGTTGCTTTTCTTTGAACAATTCTGCCATTCGAGACTCAATATCTTTGATGATCTCCTGGCAACCTTCGGAATTGCTAAAATGCGCTTCCAATCCAACCAGATAATGATCTAACACATTGTAAGCATCCTGATCTATTGTGAATGGATATCCACCTACATTGATATGAAGTATTTTATTCATTGTTGATTTGATTTTATTGATTGATTGACACATGAAACAAATTGATTCCAGCTTTCTACCAAGTGCTCCAATTTCGAAACACCGTTTTCGGTAATTTTATAGTATTTTCTCGGAGGGCCTGCACTGGATTCTTTCCAATGATAGTCCAGTAAGCCAAAATTTTTTAATCTCGTGAGTAGTGGATATAATGTTCCTTCTACTACAATGAGATCGGCTTCTTTGAGCTTGATAATGATGTCGGATGGATAAGCTTCTTCCTCTTTATTGAGAATGGAAAGAATACAAAGCTCCAAGACACCTTTTTTCATTTGTGCTATGGTATTGTCCAAATTCATACGTCTATTTTTTTTTGATGAAGCAAAGATAATGTGAAATTCAGTACTATGCAAAACAAAGTACCTTAATAAGCATAGATACTCGACTAACTGTTGATTTTCGCCGACAAAAGAGTGTTTGGTAATTATTAGCCAATAAAAATTGTAAAACCCTAAAAATTTATTATTCTCCTGAAAATGAACCGCTTGATTTACGAAATAGAATTAACTTTAATCCAAAAGGATCAATCAGGTAAAGCCACAAGTAATAGAATGAAATTTTAGATTTAATGGAACTTTAATTTTGGTCAGGCTAAAGGGTTGAGTATCATCTTTATACCATTGTATAGCATAACGAACAATGAGTTAATCATTAGCTTAAGTTTTTTCATTGGAACATATATTTTTTTTTGGATCGTTATAATAAGAGACTTGAGAGATTGCTAAATTAGTTATGGTTATGCATTTTATACAAAACAATTCAACATGGCAGATGGATTTTTAAATAGGGTAAAGCGGATGTTTAAATTAATTTCTCCGCAGTATCAGAAACTTATTTTGGACTATCCGGTACAATTTCGTCCTCGATATGGATATGGAAAATCACCTCATGTGGAGTTATTTAATTTGATCAAAAATCAGGAAAGGACCTATATCTTAATGTTAAATAAGATTCTCAAGTATAGAGAAGTCTTTTGTGGCATTCAGATTGACAGCAAGAAAGTGAATTCGACTTTGCCGGTGTGGAACAATGGATATTTGCCCGGATTGGACATGATGATTTTATACACTATAATTTCAGAATTTAAACCCAATGTTTATTTTGAAGTGGGTTCAGGCAATTCAACAAAATTGGTCCATCTGGCAAAGACTGATCAGAAGTTAGCAACAAAGTTAATTTCGGTAGATCCCTTGCCTAGAGTTGAGATAGATCAAATTGTCGATGAAGTCATTCGATCTCCATTTGAAGATACTGATTTTGAAAGCTTGTTTAGGTTGGGAGAGAATGATATATTATTTATCGATAATTCTCACAGAATTTTACCCAATTCGGATTCTATGGTATTTTATTTAGAAGTGCTTCCCAAATTAAAGAAAGGAGTCATAGTGCATTTACATGATATTTACCTGCCCTATGATTATCCGCAATTTATGTGTGACAGATTTTACTCTGAGCAGTACGGCTTGGCAATTCATTTATTAGCCAATCCAAAAAAATACGAGCTGATTTTTCCAAGTTATTTTATTTCTAACGAAAATCATCTTGCCTGTATGCTCGATAGTTTATGGCAAGAAAAACCATTAAACCAAGTGGAAAAGCACGGCGGCTCTTTTTGGTTTAGAATTCTTTAAAATGATTTCTCCGTTTTTAGTCCAACAGACTGGCTTTAATATAACCGCGATTCATTCTCGCGATATTTTCTAGACTAATGCCTTTTGGACATTCGGCCTCGCAAGCTCCAATGTTGCTACAGAAACCGAAACCCTCTTCATCCATCTGACTCACCATATTATTGACACGCCGAGTATGTTCCATTTTACCCTGCGGCAAAAGTCCTAAATGGGAAATTTTGGCCGAAGTAAACAGCATTGCAGAACCATTTGGACAAGCGGCAACACATGCTCCACAACCTATACAGGCAGCGGCATCAAAACTCTTTGAGGCTGTATCTTTATCAATGGGAATGGCATTTCCATCTATAGCCTGACCTGTGTTGACTGAAATAAATCCACCGGCTTGGATAATGCGATCAAAAGAAGAACGATCTACAACCAGATCTCGTACAATAGGGAATGCCTTGGCTCTGAAAGGTTCTACGACAATGGTTTCTCCATCTTTAAAATGACGCATGTGGAGTTGACAAGTTGTAGTTCCGCTCAATGGTCCGTGAGGTTTTCCATTGATGACCATGCTGCATGCCCCACAAATCCCTTCTCGGCAGTCATGATCAAATGCTACAGGTTCTTTCTTTTTCTCAATTAAATCTTGATTAAGGACATCCATCATTTCAAGGAATGACATGTGTTCATTAGCTTCTACCTGATAAGTCTGAAATTCACCTTTGCTTTGTTGATTTTTTTGTCTCCAGACTTTTAGATTGAGATGAAGTGCTGACATATTTTTTGTTGTGGATTTTAATAATTGAATTTAGAATTGATTTATTTATAATTTCTTGCGGCTATTTTGATAAACTCATATTTAAGCGGCTCAATGTATAATTTAGCCTCATCTTGCCCGTTTGGCCAAGACCAATTGGCAACGTACTTGTAGTTTTCATCATCGCGCAATGTTTCACCACCTTCGTCTTGATATTCTTCACGAAAATGACCTCCACAAGATTCATTCCTATTGGCAGCATCCATTACCATCAACTCTCCGAGTTCTATGAAGTCTGCCACACGCATTGCTTTTTCCAATTCCGGATTAAATTCGTTAGCAGTTCCGGGGACATAAACATCGGACCAAAATTCTTTTTTTAGATCTTGAATCATTGTCCTTGCTTTAGTTAGTCCTTCTTTATTTCGAGCCATCCCACAATATTCCCACATGATTTTTCCAAGTTTTTTGTGTAATGCCTCTACACTCTGATTTCCCTTAACATTAATCAATTGATTTAAAGTATGGGTCACATTTTGCTCTGCTTCCACAAAGGCCTGATGTTGAGTATCTATTTTTGGAGTTCGAATTTCTTGTGATAGAAAGACACCAATAGTATAAGGTAAGACAAAGTATCCATCGGCCAATCCCTGCATTAGTGCAGAAGCTCCAAGTCGATTAGCTCCATGGTCCGAAAAATTACATTCTCCTGTTGCAAACAATCCCGGGATATTCGTTTCCAAATTGTAATCCACCCAAAGTCCACCCATAGTGTAGTGTACAGCCGGATAAATTTTCATTGGCGTTTTATATGGATTTTCTCCTGTGATTTTTTCATACATCTCAAAGAGGTTACCATATTTTTCTGAAACTACGGCTTCACCAAGTTCTGTGATTTGATTCGGTGTTGCATTATGAATTCCTAGCACATTCGCTTTGGATTTACCATAACGCTCAATGGCAGCTCCAAAATCAAGAAAAACAGCCAAACCGGTTGGACTCACTCCATGGCCTTTGTCACACTCTACTTTTGCTGCACGTGAGGCAACATCTCGAGGAACCAAGTTTCCAAAAGCAGGATACCTTCGTTCTAAGAAATAATCGCGATCGGCCTCAGGAATTTGAGCTCCTGTTTTTTTGCCCTGTTGTATTGCCTGTGCGTCTGAAATATTTTTTGGAACCCACACGCGTCCATCATTTCTCAATGACTCTGACATCAATGTGAGCTTGGATTGATAATCTCCGGAGACCGGAATGCAAGTGGGGTGAATTTGAGTAAAACAAGGATTGGCCATTAATGCTCCACGTTTTACAGATTTCCAAGCCGCTGTGACATTGGATCCCATAGCGTTGGTAGAAAGATAGAATACATTGCCATATCCTCCTGTTCCAAGTACTACAGCATGACCACCAAAACGTTCTAGTTTTCCTGTTAATAAATTTCTTGCGATGATCCCTCGAGCTTTTCCATCTATGATGACTAGGTCGAGCATCTCATGTCTATTGTACAACTTGACATTACCTAAGGATACTTGTCGAGCCAATGCCTGATAGGCTCCGATCAATAATTGTTGTCCTGTTTGTCCACGAGCATAAAATGTTCTTGAGACCTGAACTCCACCGAATGATCTGTTTTCTAATAATCCTCCGTATTCTCTTGCAAATGGAACTCCCTGTGCAACGGCCTGATCAATTATACTGGCGCTTACCTCTGCCAATCTATACACATTGGCTTCTCTTGCTCTGTAATCACCTCCTTTAATGGTATCATAAAACAGTCTATAGACAGAATCACCATCGTTCTGATAATTTTTTGCAGCATTGATTCCACCTTGAGCCGCAATACTATGAGCTCGTCTTGGGCTGTCGTGAAATGTAAAACAGTGGACATTATATCCTAGCTCTCCTAAGCTTGCTGCAGCTGCTGCTCCGGCCAATCCGGTTCCTACAACAATGACATCTATTCTACGCTTGTTGGCAGGAGAAACCAGAGGAATAGAGGATTTATATTTGGTCCACTTTTCAGAAAGCTCACCTACAGGGATTTTCGCATCTAAATTCATTTCTTGTTTTTTTATTTAGAAATTAGATTATTAATATTGATTCTAATTAATTCATTTCTTAAAAAGAAATTCCAACTGATTTATTTATTCAAAAACATAAAGATTGGAATTATTGCAAATCCCAAGGGAATAAGTATTGAATAGAGTAGTCCTACAATTTTTATCAATCCATTGTATTTTGGATGATTCCATCCTAAGGTTTGAAATGCACTTTGAAATCCATGATTCAAATGGAAAGCGAGTATAAGCATGCTGAGAACATAAAACAATACATATCCAATATTGGAAAATGCAAGCTGACAAGGTGCATATAAATTGGCTACAGTATGATCTACTCCGTCATAAGACACTTGGTCCAGTACACCCATTTTCATCTTCAACCAAAATTGAATCATGTGAATGATTATAAAAATAAAAATGATAATTCCAAAATGCATCATATACCGACTAAACATGTTAGTCCCTGCATTGGAATTGACTGCATAACTTGAGCCTTTGGCAGATCTGTTTTTGAGCCAAAGTAATGTACCCTGTATGGCATGGATTAAAATGAAAAGATATAAGCCATAAGAAACCATTTTGATCAACGGATTGTGAGTCATAAAATAGCCATAAATATTGAATGCCTGACCACCGTCTGCTTTGAGCAATTGGAGATTTCCCAATAGATGGATAAGGAGGAAGACTATGAGAAACAATCCCGACAAACTCATGATGAGTTTTTGACCAATGGAAGAATTCAAGAATTTGACCAACCAGTTCATTTGACTATGTTTGAATTATAAACTGCAAATCTAAGATTTGAGCTTAGATTTACAAAATAGTAACAAAGAAAGATCAGTTCCTGTTTTTGAATTATTCATCGTATTTTTGATGAAGTGAAAAATAAATCAAAAGAATCGGAATTTTCTAAGACTGCCAAACAAATGATAGGTATCCAAGGTGAGCAATGGGCTGCCGAATTTCTTGAAAATAAAGGGTACCAGATCCTGGAGAAAAATTGGAGATATTCTAAAGCAGAAATTGATTTGATCGCAAAAAAAAATGAAATCTTGGTGTTTGTTGAAGTAAAAACAAGGACTTATGATTTTTTTGGAAGTCCTGAAGAATTTGTCAGCTTAAAGAAACAAAATTTAATTGCCGAAGCTGCCTCTGTGTATATGGAACAGATTGGACATCAATGGGAGATTCGATTTGATGTTATTGGGATTCTGGCAAAAACTGGAAAGCCCATAAGAATTGAGCATTTTGAGGATGCCTGGTTCGATTAAATCCGGCTAAAAAACGCGAGAAATAGAATCTTGGAGAGAGAAAGAGAATCCAAATCAAATAAAAAAGGCCGCAATTGCGGCCTTTTGATATCTTAGTTTTTAGAAAACTTTGCGAATTTTTTGTTGAACTTGTCGATACGACCTGCCGTATCTACAAACTTCATTTTACCGGTAAAGAAAGGATGAGATTTACTTGAAATCTCCAATCTTACCAAAGGGTACTCATTACCATCTTCCCATTTTATGGTTTCTCTGGAAGCTGTACATGAGCGAGTTAAAAAAGCTTCATTGCATGAGAAGTCTTTAAAAACTACCATTCTATAATTTGACGGATGAATATCTTTTTTCATGACTCAAAATTTGGACGGCAAAGATAATGATTTTCAGACTTTTACAGTCAATATCTTAGTAATAAATTTATATAAACTATTAAAATATTGATTATAAGAATTTTATATATTATTTATTATTGTTTTTATTTTTCTCCATTAGCTCTTGAAGAACCTGCTCATCAGATTTTCCAATATTAGACAAAAGCACTTTGGCGTCTTTAACAAATTCGTGTTTTGGGTATTTTTCGAGGAATTCGGTGTAAAACCTTCTAGCATTGGCGCTATCCTTAATTGTGCCGTCAAATAAAAAGCCTTTCATAAACAAGGCCATTGGAGCTCGTGGATGTTTTGGATAAGCATCAATGATCCAGTCGTAGAGAGCAAATGATTTTTCGTAAGTTTTCAAAGCATTGGAAGTTTCTGCGGCCTTAAAAATGAATTCCGGCGCAGCTTCATCTTTAGGAATGGCCAAGGCATATGCCTCACAAGCATCGACATAAACTCTAGCTTTTTCTTCTGAGAACTTC
This sequence comes from Saprospiraceae bacterium UBA3362, assembly GCA_002360455.1. Lineage (GTDB taxonomy): Bacteria > Bacteroidota > Bacteroidia > Chitinophagales > Saprospiraceae > Vicinibacter. Next base: position 27,351 of record DEQQ01000018.1, on the reverse strand, counting down.
TGTGTTGTGTCGGAAAAAATGGCACGTCCGATATCCAATATGCATGAGTCGGGAAGCGTGTACTTTTCAGGGATTCCGGCTTTTAACTGGGCAGCTTTTTCGTCATTTGGATAAGCTTTGAGGTAACAAAGAGACATAACATCTGCAGGTCCTGTACGGTTAAGGCTGTCCAATAAGCCAATCATTTTGACAACATTTTCCTTATGATCCGGTCTGTCCGGGTAATCTTTCATTAGATTGTTCAAGAAAATCACCTGTTGAGTTTTGGCACCTATTTTTTCACTAGCAGCAAAACAAGATGCCAATGCTTCCTCTATCATTGGTTTGTCTTTAGAGTGCTTTTGCATCAGCTCCAGATAAGAAGTTATCAGTTTATCATAACTTTCTTGATTTGGATTCTTATTAAACGCATTTTGAAGTTCTTGTAGCTTTGGGTCCTGAAGTTTATTGTCGCTTTTGCAGGAGATAAAACAAGCTAAAATTACAACGATAAATAGTTGTTGAAATTTACGTATTAAATTCATGGATTGGTTTGAATTAGAAAAATCTAAACAAAAATAAGACCAAAATAGCCTTCAAAGGGCTTTAATTACGGATATTTAACATTACATTAATCGATAATATACTTTCTTATCTCATGCTATTGGAGCAGAGGCTCTTCGCTTTTTTATTAGGACTCAAGCTGTGCTAAGCTGGCTTCTAAGGCCGCTAAACGTGTCAATCCATCTGCTTTTTTTTGCTTTTCTTTTTCGACCAAAGCCGCTGCTGCATTGGCTACAAATTTTTCATTGCTTAATTTTTTCTCTACGGATTCCAAAAAGCCTCGCGTGTACTCAATTTCGCTGAGGATTTTTTTTCGCTCTTCTTCTACATCAATTGTTATTGGGAGTATAATAAAATATTGATCTCTTAAGCCTAAAAAAGATTGACTTCCTGCTACCTCCTTATCGGTAAAAGAAAGGGAACTGATGTTGGCCAATTTTTGAATAATTTCATCTGCTCCTTGGGTATTGAGAATATTTTTCTCGTTATCGGATTTTGCAAGATATAATGGAGCGCTCACGATGTATTTTACTCCGTATTTTTGACGAAGAGCGGCAACCTGAGTGATCACTTGACGAACTTCAGAAACAGTATCAAGTAAGGATTGATTGATTTCTTTTTCCTTTGGATAAACAGAAACCATACAATCATCTCCGGCAGCTCGTTCTCTCAATAAATGCCACAATTCTTCTGTAATAAAAGGCATAAAGGGATGAAGCAAAGTGCATATATTTTCAAAACTTTGTTTTGTAAAGTCCAATACTTTTGGATGAAGAGCTTGCTCTTTTTTGGGTTTAATTAATTCAAGATAAAAGGAACAAAAATCATCCCAAACAAAACTGTAAATTAGCTTAAGTGCTTCTGACAATTTGTATTGTTTGTACAAGCCATTGGTTTCATGAATGACTTGATTGGTTCGTTCTTCCATCCAATTCATTCCTAATTCTTCTGCCTTTGAAACTGAACTTTGATCTGAGCTTGTCCAACTGCCTACAAGTATTCTAGCATTCCATAATTTATGAACGAAACCTGCACCTTGTTCGCATAGTTTTTCATCAAACAACAGATCTCCTCCGGCAGGAGAGCAGGCCAACATTCCAAATCTGACACCATCTGCGCCATGATCTGCAATGAGCTTGAGAGCATCGGGTGAGTTGCCCAGTGATTTACTCATTTTTCTTCTGAGTTTATCTCTTACCATACCCGTAAAGTAAACTTCTTTGAATGGCAATTTATTTTTCCATTCATATCCTGCCATAATCATTCGAGCTACCCACAAGAAAATAATATCCCAACCTGTGACCAATACCGAAGTAGGGTAGTAATAATTCAAATCTTCCTCTTTTTCAAAAACTGAAATTGGCCATAACCAGGAAGAAAACCAAGTGTCGAGTACATCATCATCTTGTTTTAAATCATCTAAAGTCAAATGATTATTGGCTGTTTTGATCTTGGCTAACTGAAGAGCACCTTCTGCAGTTTCATGCACAAAAACTTCGTCCTGATAATAAAACGCCGGGACTCTGTGTCCCCACCATAACTGCCTTGAAATACACCAATCTTTGATATTGTCCATCCAATGACGGTAGGTATTTTTCATATTTTCGGGATAAAATAAAATATCCCCGTTTTCTACTGCATCAAGCGCATCTTTGGCCATGGATTTCATATCCACATACCACTGCAAACTTAATCGTGGTTCTACAACAGCATTTGTACGTTCCGACCTCCCTATATTGGTTTTATACGATTCTATTTTTATCAACACGGCTTCTTCTTCCAATAATTTCTTAATGCGCTTTCTCGCTTCAAATCGATCCATGCCGACCAAAATAATGGCATCATCATTTAAAGTTCCATCTTCATTAAGAATATCTACAATTTCCAATTGATGTTTTACTCCGATTTCGTAATCATTCTGATCATGAGCGGGAGTAACTTTGAGTGCGCCTGTTCCGAATTCCATGTCAACATAATCATCCGGAATAATAGGAATATATCGATCAATCAATGGAATTTTTACAAATTTTCCTTGCAAATGTTTGTAACGTTCATCATTCGGATTGACGGCTACAGCTCTGTCTGCCATTATGGTTTCGGGTCTTTGAGTTGCGATTACAATACCTTCTTCTGATCCTTCTATTTTATATAAAATGTGAAACAGATTGGCCTGCTCCTCGTGATAGTGAACTTCTTCGTTAGACAAAACGGTTTTGGCCTCGGGATCCCAATTGACCATTCGTTTTCTTCGATATAATTTTCCTTTATTGTAAAGATCTACAAAGGCTTTGATTACCATAGAAGAACGTGCCTCGTCCATTGTGAATGCTGTTCTTTTCCAGTCACATGAAGCCCCCAATGCTCTTAGTTGTTGCAAAATAATGCCACCGTATTTCTCTTTCCAAAGAAAAGCATGTTTCAAAAAATCTTCTCTTGACAGATCAGATTTTTTTATTCCTTGCTCTCGTAACATTTGCACCACTTTGGCCTCCGTAGCAATAGAAGCATGATCTGTACCGGGAACCCAACAAGCGTTTTTACCCTCTAATCTTGCTTTGCGAATAAGCAAATCCTGAATGGTATTATTGAGCATGTGTCCCATGTGCAATACACCTGTGATATTCGGAGGAGGAATAATAATGATGAAAGGCTCTCTATCATCCGGAGTCGAATCAAAGTAATGTTGATTTTCCCAATGTTGATACCATTTTTGCTCAATCTCTGAGCTGCTTAGTTTGTGATCGGAAGATGACATAATTATCTGATATTATAGAGCAGAGAGTAAAAATTTCCTTGATTATCTTGGGTTCTTTGCAAAATAAAAAAACGTTTTGGTGAACTATCGTTATCCTTATTGTCTATGGTTTGTCCTGTAAGTTGTTGGACTATTTTTTGGAACGTCTGTTGATGAATCATCAATACTACAGGTTTAGGAAAAAGGACGTCTAATTTTTTATACAACACATTTAAGTCGGCCTGATCATAGTATACAACCTGTTTTTTCATTTCATCCGTCAAGGGTTGAATAGTAAGAATATTTCTACGAAATGGAGTACTAAAAAAATGTTGAATCTGCAGAGGTTTTAAGAGTTTGAGAAGGTGGATGGCCCTCCATCTACCATCTGTGCTGAGTCCCGGGTCAATTCCTATAGTATCTTCTTCTGAGTGAAAAAAAGCAAATATGGTTTGTTGATTTTTATCCGAACTCAAAAGATAAGTCATTGAGTCTTGATTTGTAAAATATACTTTTTCAGTATTGATTTTTTTTACCCATTGAGAATTGGGTTTTGTTTGTTGAGCAAATCCCAAATGCGTCAAAAAAATCAAACCAATAATCAATCGAGTCATAACCCTTATTTACTTAGATGACAAAGATACTTTATTTCATTTGAGTATTTTTGGAGGTAGAAAATTTAACATGGGATTAACTAGTGCGTATGCTTTTTAAATGGACTTCTCGGGGTCCATTTTTCTTCAGGAACCAGATAGTCAAGCAGTTTGGGTACAAACCTATTGTACCAACTGGAACGATGTGCAACATAGCAAAACAATTCTTCCGGAACAGCTCCAAACGAGCTTTTGATTTCTAAGGCTGTTCTTCCTAAATCTATGCATTGATATTGGTTTACAATTGCCTCTTGAATTAAATTGCAAAGTACATTTGGGTAAATGGCATAATGATTATTTTTGGATTTGTTGTAACCTAAAAAATGGGCAGAAAGAATATCTCCGGCGTTTAGATAGGAATAAAAACAAAGCATTTCATTATCTAAAAAATAAGCAAAAAATTTGAAATCATTTTTCTTCAATTTTTTCAAAGTATAGAAATAGTTTTGATCAAGATGCACCATGTTGAAGCCTGCTTGATCTTGGATATTCTTATACAATAGTTCTATTTCATTTTTATAAAAATCTATTTCATCTGCGGTTAATTCTTTGAGTTGTAAGGAAGCAATTTTTTGCTGATATTTTTTAATTCTCAAACGATATTTGCTCTCCATAGAATTCAAATAGTCTTCGAAACTATTCCATCGAACCTTCAAGTTCATAGAGGGTTGGACTTTGAATTCGGTAAAAGAAGCATAGGGCCCTGAGCTGGCAGTGGTCAGTCTTTTTCCTTTTGGAAAATCTTTTATTAAACAAACAGAAACATCTGCCATTGATTTTTCATATCTAAATAAGGTTTCAATGGAAAGAGATAATAATTCTTCCTGTTTGTCATGATCAAAATCTTGAGTGAAGTAAAAGCCAAACGGCCCGGATCCAAGAAGATTTCCCGAGACTAAAGCTTTAAAACTTACTTTATTGGCAACAAATTTTTTGAAAAATTTGGCAAGAGAATCAAAGAACATTTTACAGGGAAGCTCATCCGTTTCTTGTTCTAATTTTAAACTCTCTCCGGCAGAAAATTGAATGACTTGAAAATAAAGTAAACCTAATACTTCCTTTTCTTTTTTGATCAAAGCATACAAAGGACTTAACTTCTCAGGAAGTGCATTCTCAATGGATTTCAAAAAGTCAAAATCCATCAAAAGATGAGACTGATGGTAAGTTTGCCATTCGGTTCTAAACTCATCCAAGCTCAAGGATACTGTAAGATCCAAATCCGATTCTCCTAATTGATATGTATTCAAGACCTAAGAATGAGCCATACAAACCTATAAAATGGCTCAAATGTTCAATTTTTAATAGCTTTTACAGTTAATTCTATTAAAATTGATTTATTTTATATAGTTTTAAGCCGATTTTGATTTGATCAAACTCTAATTTAATGTCAATTTTTTTATTCTCTCAGCCAATTCGATTTGGTTTTTTAGCTCATTCTTCAAGATTTATTCTTGTCGGTGTTCCTATTCTATTTTTTTTCGTTAGCGCTTGTGTTAGCTCCGGCAAATTCAAACAAGTGACTGCAGACAACCTTGTGCTAAAAGCTGAAAATGCTAAACTTCAGGAAAACAAAGCAGATTGCATTTCTAAATCCAATGACTTGGAACTGTGTAAGGCTCAGCTGCTAAAAACAGAACAGGTGCTTGCTGAACTTTATTTGCGTTTTGAAGGGAAAGCATTACCATCCGGCGCTCTGTCTAAATCGGAGTCCGTAAATTTAGATTCATTGCAAAACGAAATAAGATCTTTGCGTTTTAAATTGAGTCAAAATGAAAATTTATTGAACAATGCCCAGTCGGAAAAAAATTTGGCATTGAAAAACAATCAAGATTTAGTTACAGAAAATAGTAAAATAAAACAAAGTGAAGCCGCTGCTCAAACTAAGATTTCCGAACTATTAAATCAAAATACAACGCTCAAAGTTGAGACGGACAATCAACAGGCTAAAATAAAGTTTTTGGAGTCTAAAATGAATAGCATAGAGACAAACCAAATCAACCAACAGTCAAACCCTAGTAACGCTGAGATCGATTTAATTAAATCACAACTTGCAGAAAAGACAGCACAGATAGCCGGATTAAATAAGACTTTGATGGAGAAAAACCAGAATTTAATGATTCTGGATAAACAAAATAAGGAATTGCTCGAATCATCAAATAAAAAGTCATCCAAAAAATCTTCCAATAAAGAAGATCAAGCTCAAATTCAAAATTTGAAAACTCAAAATGCAACATTGAATCAAGAGTTGGATAAGGTCAAATCAGAGCAGATTAATCTAAAGAAATCCTTAGATCAAAGTAATGCAAACTTAGCAGAATTGGAGCAAATACAGAATCAAAACAAAGCTACAATTTCATCATTGAATGGAGAAGTAACGGATTTAAAAAAACAGCTTGCTGAATCAAAGAATGAGCTAAGTAAACCGTCAGGTTCAAAATCGAAAAGTGAGCAAAAATCTCAAAATCAGGCAGAAGTTTTGGCTGTTAGAAACGAAAATGAGAATCTTAAGGCGGAATTAAAAAATCAAAGATCAAAAGAATCGAATTTATTACTCATTGCCCAACAGTCCAAAGATTCTTTCAATAGGATACTCATTGAAAAGGATAAGAAAATAAATGATCTGGAACTTCAATCCAGAGATGCTATGAGCAATCCTAGCTCAAAGAATCAAATTTCGGATCTACAACAGAAATTGAAAACAAAGGAAGTTGAAGTTCAAGATTGTCAAAAAAAATATAATGAACTGAGTTTGAAACCAAACAAAACCAGCCCTGAGCCGAAGGCATCAGAACTGCCACAAGATTTATTGAACAAGATCAATGGATTGCCGCAGGAGTTTCCTAAGGCAGGAATATTTTATAAAATACAAGGAAATTTAGTCAGTATTTTCCTGCCTCAAAATTATTTGTTCGAAGGAGAAACTATTGCTATGAAGGAACAGGGAACAATAATAATATCTAGGCTTTGTCAATTTTTAAAATCAAGATCCAATTTGAATTACGAGATTATTGGATTTAGTGTAGCACAAAATTCTCCTACAAAAACATTGGACGGTTCTTATAGACGAGCCAATACCATATCAAAGCTTATGGTTGTCTCAGGAGTTTCTGCAGAGAAAATGACTGTAGGTGCAAAGCCATATCAAAAAATAGATGATACTCAAAATTTTCCTGCAGGCATAGAACTCTCATTTTATGTAAATTAATGCGGAATGAAAGTTTGTCTGAGTACATTCCTTTTTATTTTTTATCTGCCATCACTGCTATGGTCACAACGTTGTGCTACTGTAGATTTCCTATCTGATCAATCCAGACAAAATAATGTTCATTTTCGTGATGCAACTATTGAAATTCAAGTTGTATTTCATGTTGTTTTTTTGAATGAAGATGAGAATGTGAGCGCCGCCGAACTTTATTCGCAATTGGAAATATTGAATGATCACTTTCATCGAAGAAATGCCAAATTGGATATTCACATCCCCGAAGAATTCAGATCAGTTGCTGCATCTCCCAATATCAATTTCTGTTTGGCAAAAAAGGATCCATCAGGTCAGAATACTACCGGAGTCATAAGAGTAAAAACAAATGTGGAGAATACAGGATGTCGAAAAAATTCGAAAACATTTTTTGCCATGAAGACCAGTCTCGGTGGCAGCGATCTCTGGGATCCTAAAAGATATCTTAACATATTTGTTGCCCAACGAAAAGACTGTGGTTTTGCGCAAGCGGTATTTCCGGAACAAGCTACGGATGAAATGGATGGAATTATAATTGACCCGAAATATTTTGGATTCAAGACTGACAACAGGCCATTTCATTTGGGTATGACATTAGTTCATGAAATGGGTCATTATCTCGGACTAAAACATTTGGCCACAGGAAATAATTGCAATAGTGATGATGGAATCAATGATACTCCCAGCCAGGTGGGAAATTACTTTGGCTGCCCTTCATACCCACAGTTTTCTTGCAATACGAGCAATCAATTCATGAATTATATGAGCTTGGTGGATGATGCCTGTATGAAAATGTTTACACATGGACAAGTAGAGCGGATGAGAGAGGTAATTTCAAATCAGCGAGCAGGAATTTCATTTCCTTGTGATACAATGGAATCTGTCAATACTGATTATTTTCTTTATGGCAATTCCCAGCAGTGGGTGATCCAGCAAAGAGAGAATAAAGAATTCGATGGAGAATTAGAATTGTATAATAGTTTAGGACAAAAAATTCATTTCAGAAAAGTACAAGGCGAGAGCCGTTATATCATAAATAAAACAGATAAAATCCTTACTCCGGGCAACTATTTTGTGCTCATTAAAACAAAACAAAGCAACCAATCGTTTTTCTTCTTTATTTCAAATTAAATAATTTATGTATCGTTTTTATTGGTGGACTTTTTGCATTGTTGTTGCATTTATAGCTTGTCAATCGACCAAACCTTTGAGTCAAAAACAGAATGAAAAATTGGATTTTTATAAAGTGTTGAGCTTGCAGAAAAGCCCCTGTTTTGGAAACTGTGCTGTATATAAAATTACTGTTTTTAGTAATGGCCTTGCGGTTTATGAAGGTAAAGAAAATGTAGAGATGAAAGGAGTTTACTTTACAGAAATAAAAAACTCCCAAAGTTTAATACAACAAATCAGATCGGTACAATGGGATCAATTTAATTCTAATTATTTTTTGAATATTCCCGATTTGCCTGAGTTGGATATGAAATATTATGATACAGAGGGTGTGTTGAGAAAAACAATACACTCCAATACAAATCTTCCATCGGAGCTAAGCAAAATTAATGATGCTGTTATCAAACTGGAACAGTCAGAACATTGGACTCAATTGTTAAAGAAAGAGCAGGCAAATACTCCGGAGATAATCAAAGATGAAATAATTGTTGATATAGATTCTTCGATTACTTCTCAACAGCTGTTGCAAGATTTTCAATTTTGCGGTTTAAAAATTGAGAGCCAACTGTCGCAATATATGAGCCTGTATTTAATGAGCTTCAATAAAGCCTTGATCGGCCCTTACGAATTATTAATCGTATTGAGAAAGCAAAAAGGAATTCGTTCTGCCAATTACAACAAAAAACTTTCTAGTCGTGAAGAATGATTTGGAAAGGCTGATTATCCAATTCCAAGCCAAGCTTCTGCGGACTTATACCTCAACCAATCTTTTATAGCCTCGGGATGTGAGGACTCTTCGATTAATTTTCCTGGAGTGGTTTCACCAAGGGGAAAAGGATAATCTGTACCAAGTGCAATTTTTTCATGTCCAAACAATTTTATTAATTGATCCAACATGTGTTGATCCAATACCAATGAATCTACCCAAAATTTTCCTAAATAGTGATCGGGATGTACATTGTGATCTACAGCTACAAGATCCGGTCTGGCTTCAAAACCATGTCGAATTCTAGCATAAGTTCCACCAAAAGACCCTCCACCATGAGCAAAGGCAACTCGGAGATCAGGAAATGCTCCAAATACCCCACCAAAGATCATTGAACATATAGCAAGTGAAGTCTCTGCAGGCATACCAACCAACCATGGCAACCAATAATTAGGCATTCTATCTGTCCCCATCATATCCCAAGGATGTACAAAAATACAAGCTCCTTCTTCTTCAGCTTTTTGATAAACGGGAAACAAGACTTTTTCATTGAGATTCCATTGGTTGATATGACTCCCAATTTCAATACCAGCGAGACCAAGATCGTTTACACAACGCTCAAGTTCTTTACATGCAAGATCCGGGTCCTGCATAGGAAGAGTTCCAAGTCCCACAAAACGATGAGGATATTTTCTAACAGTCTCCGCAATATGATCGTTGAGAAATCTACAGACATCATAACCATCTTGAGGCTTGGCCCAATAAGAAAATAGTACAGGGATTGTACTTAAAACTTGAACCTCTATTTGAGAAGCATCGCAGTCCGATGCACGAACTGCAGGATCCCAACAGTTGGACTCTATCTCTCTAAAAAATTTATTGTCGATCATCATACGTGCTTTGCATGAGGTATGATGATTCAATGAGATAAATCCACTGTAACCGAATTTTTCAGCCCATTGAGGAAGATGTTCAGGAATAATATGAGTATGAATGTCGATTCGTTTCAAAATTCTAAGATTTGAAAGAATAATAAAATCCTAATTCTTGTTGAAGTTTTTCAGGGAGAACCGGTAGGTAAGAACGAGGGATCAGCAGAGTTGAAACATGTTGAAAATCTTTGAAAATCTGATGGCGTTTTACAGTTTCCATCAGGTAGTCAAATCCCGAAGATCCTCCTGTTCCTGTTTTCTTTCCCAACATTCTCATCACCATCTGAGCATGACGATATCTCCATGTCGTAAACAATTCATCCATGGTTGTAATACTCTCCAACAATCTGTAAGGCAATTGAAGAATAGGGGCATCGCGGTATAAGTGAATCAAGATCGCAGCCATCATAGATTTATATGAAATTCTGATTTCTCCTGCATCCAGTCGCTCCTGATGTTTGATTGGATCTAAGACAGTTCCAAAATATTCTCCATTGACTCCAATCATTACCAGCCTTGCCTGCTTGGCATCATCATCAAGATAATCACTGTCAATGATAGCCTGTTTTTCTGCTTCAATCATTTTGAGAATGGCTTCTCTATAGGCAACATCAAAATGAAAATGGTCAAACTGTAAAAACGGAGTTCGCTCTAGCCATTGTACGATTTGATCAAACAAACTTTTAGCCTGTTCCATAGATTGAATTTCCTCCTGCTGTTTAGCATCAAACTCGTGATAGTATGGTCTGGACTGGTAACTGAAACGCTGTTGAATTTTTAATCCCAACAAGATTTCCAATTTCCTAAATTGAAAACTTTGAAATCCGGAGGCAGGAAATAGAAAATTTCTAAACTCCAAAAAGTCCAAAGGAGTCATGGTTTCCAAAACTTGAATTTGCTGAATGAGCAGCTTCATAATTTCATTGACTCGTTCTATTCTGGCTACTGCGATTCCTATATTTTTTTCATCCACATGATCTTTGTCAAACATATTCATAACAGATCCTACTTCGTGTAAAATTTGTTTGAACCAAAGTTCATACACTTGATGGATGATAATGAATAATGTTTCTTCATGAGCTGCATTTTCATAAAGACCGCTTCGTGGAATTTGAGAAGATAAAATGGCATCTAGTTGAAGGTAATCATGATAGTGAATAGCTGCGTATTTATCTGTTTTTTTCATGGGTTTATATTAATTTAAATTGGTTTTATTTAGGAACAAATCAAAGGGAAAACTATTTTGAGATAGGTTTGTAAGCTACTGCTTTGATTTCGATGAGAAGGTGAGGGTGTGGTAATTGATGTACGGCTACAGTGGTTCGAGTCGGGCCGTTTTCATTGAAAAATTCTGCATAGACCTCATTGTATGCTTTAAAATCGTTCATGTTTACAAGAAAGCAAGTTAGTTCGGCCAAATCTTCCAGATCGGCATCCATTTCACTCAGAATATCTTTAATATTCAGAATAACAGCGCGAGTTTGTTTTTTGATGTCGAGTTCTGTTGCTCCATATTCATCTACTTCGGCACCTTCTATGGAATTGTCTTTTCTTCTTGAGCTTGTTCCGGAGACAAAAAGAAAATCCCCCACACGTTTGATGTGGGGAAATTTTCCTCTTGGTTTTGCTTTATGTTGTAAAACTTTAGATTCCAAAAAAATGATATTAATGCTGAATAATTAATTTTTTGCAAGCGGTTTTAGATTGCTGTTGGATATGGATGAAATAAACTCCATTTTCAATCTGATCTAAATTTACGGTATTGATTTGTTGCTGTAGCTTGAGTTGTTTAAGCAACTTACCATGAATATCGGTAAGGATCATGCTTGCATTGCCGTTTTCATTGAGTTCAATGGTAATCTGATCTGAGCTTGGATTAGGATAAAGATTAAAATCTGCCTCTGTAGATGAATGGGTTGAGCTTATGATACTGAAAGTGGTAAATGGCTCTGTAGTGATGCCATTCACGATGGATTTTCCATTGAGTAAAAGAGTGTTTTGATCATTGTACAATTTGAAATTTGCATTTAGTGAAGTATGGTCATTGTACACTAGAATCTTATAACAATTGTTGGAGTTCAATGCTAAAGGATACGAATTTAAATTCAAATTTTGAAAAGGTCCGTCTTTCAAAATAATCTGATTGTTTTCATCGACAATTTCGAACCGAACAAGATCTGCCTTTGCAAATGGTTTGAATTCAAATTTAGAATTGACAGTGGTAGAGATCGGTAATTTGAATGGGACATTGACTTCATTATTGATTGGGTTGACATCATCCTCTTGGTTGACCTTAGTCATTTTTACATTAATCAAATTTGTTGCATAATAATTTGGGATTGTAACATTAGGAAGGACGATCGTCTTCTCTGTTCCGGAAGTGATGCTGCCTGTCCAATTGTAGCTTGCTGAAGGACCATTGTTCGCAGAATATTCAAAATTCATTGAACTTATGGTTTTATTTCCATTGTTATAGACTTGTAAAGTTACAGGAGTAGAAGTTCCGCACACTAACTCTTGACTGAGAGCAGCGGCTCCATAATTTCTGATCAAAGCATCCGATCCGTTTCCTGATGTAAACTCCACTTCTACATTTTCGGCTTGAAGGGCTTCTTTTGTCTGGTCGTTTTGAATGAATGCAGCCACTTCTAGATTTTTGAAATTATACAGTTTGTCAAAGCGATAATCGAAGCTGAATGATTTTGTATCTCCAGCATTGACTAATTCTGCAATAGAAGTTCCGGTAGAGCTTGGTAGATATTTTTTCATCACATGATGAAACGATTTTTCTCCATTGGTTCCCGGCGGAACAATGAAGTTGATGACTTTTTCTAAGACAGCCACTCGCAGCATAGCTCTGCTCTGAGCAAGGCCTGTAAGTTTGACCTCTACATTTACCTTGAGGCTATTGTAAAACGGACTTAATTCGTAGGTCAATTTGATTTCGTAAGGAGAAGTACCGCTGTAAGCTTCTTCAAGATTGCTTTGAGTTATAAGTTCTGTAGAAGCACCGTCTTTTCCGTTGAGGGCTGATTGTGGTACAGCAGAAATCCCATAATAAGTTACTCTGTTTTGTACTTCACCAGGATTGTCTTTGTTCATAGGATCTGTTCCCGGCCAGCTTACCTGATGAGTAATTCGCACTACTTTCTCTTTGTTTGCATCAAGGATGGGATGAATAATAGGATTGACCTGTGCGCAAGGTGGACAAGAAGCCTGTGTGAAATGCTCCACCAAAGCCTTCTTAGGACTTTGTGCAAAGAGGCAGCCAAAGCTTGTGAAACAAGCTAAAAGTAAAGTTTTTTTCATGGTTAGTTGATCTTGTATTCTAAACAATTTAACACCCAATTTCTTGAGTAAGACTAATAATATCAAAGCTTAAATTCGAAGCTTCGAATTGGATTCAAAAATACGAAGATTTTTTGGATGATCGCAGCCAATATTGTAGATATTTTCATTCGCTTTATTCTTTGATAGTTTGGAATAGGATTTTAGAATTTTTATTTTCGGCTGTGAGCTTGAGTAAATATTATAAAACTCATTTGACAAAGATCAATTGATCCAATCTACTTAATTTTGAAATAAAAATTATATTTTAAGAAAGGATGTGTTTTTAAAATAATATTTCTGAGGGTGCTTTGTCAGAATAGATCGCCATATTATATTTTATAATTTTTGATTTTACCTCATTTTGTTGCATGGAGATTGAGTCCTGTGAGATAATTTATTTTTTTCTTAGGCCAAAACATTTTATTATTGAACCAAGAATCAGACTCAGAAGTCTTGATGGATGTTATCGTTTTGCCTTTAGCTTGTTTTAGAGACAGGCAATGCAAAAGAAAAACAGCCTATACCATAGGCCGCATTCGGAGGACCTCTGTGAGGGATAGAAACGGAAAGACCGGAAGGAGCAAAGCGACTGAGGACTTGCAGTGGATAGCCCGACCCCGCCTGTGGCGGGGGCACAGCCATATTTTTCTTATCTCTTCGTAGGTCAAGAAATGAGCTGATTTGGAACGAGTTCTTTATTTTTTAATAAAAACAAAAACGAATAGATCATGAGCAGAGATCCAAAACACATTCGCAACATTGTCCTTCTTGGGCACAGTCATGCCGGTAAAACCAGCATTGTAGAATCCATGTTGTTTGAAGCTAAGGCTATCCAACGACGTGGGACGATCGATGGCGGTAATACAGTTTCAGATTTTTCTGAGATTGAGCAAGAGCGTAAATCCAGTCTTTTTTCTAAGTTGATGCATGTATCCTGGAAAGACTCCAAAATTAATATCATTGACACTCCGGGCTCGGATGATTTTGTGGGAGAAATTCTCTCTTCTATGAAGGTAGCAGACTTAGGAGTTGTGGTTCTCAACTCTGCGCATGGAGTAGAAGTTGGAACAGAATTGATATGGGAATATTTGGAAGAAATCCACTTGCCTACCATGTTTATCATCAATCAATGCGATCATGAGAAATCTGATTTTGATCAAACATTGGAACAGGCCGTGAATCGCTTTGGCCACAAATTGATTCCTTTTCAATATCCGCTTAACCAAGGTAAAGGTCTGAATCAAATCGTGGATGCCTTGCGAATGGTGATGTATGAATTTCCAAGCGATGGAGGAAAACCTGTCAAGAAACCAATTCCCGATTCCGAAAAAGATAAGGCTCAAAAAATGCACAATGCGATAGTAGAAGCTGCTGCAGAAAATGATGATACTTTGATGGAACATTTTTTTGATACAGGGACATTGGACGAGATTGAGCTGGCTCATGGACTCCGAAAAGGAATTGCAAAACAACAGTTGATTCCGGTGTTCTGTGCGTCTGCCATCAAGAACATGGGACTGGGCAGAATCATGGGATTTCTAAATGATGTTTGTCCTGCACCTGATGACAGACCTGCCGCCAAACTCAAAGAAGGTGAGCTCGCTTGTAAAACGGCTGCTCCAACAAGCATATTTATATACAAGACAATGAGCGAACCTAAGGTGGGAAGAGTCTCTTACTTCAAAGTCTATAGCGGAATTCTCAAGACCGGCGATGAGCTTGTCAATGCAAGCAACAGAGGCACAGAACGCATTAACCAAATCTATGTAAGCAACGGCAAAAGCAGAGAGGCCGTAAACGAACTTGTAGCCGGAGATATTGGTGCATTGGTCAAGCTAAAAGACAGCCATACCAACAATACTCTGAGCACCAAAGGAACTGAACTGGAGATTGCCCCAATTCCATTTCCCGAACCAAGAATACGCACCGCGTTTCAGGCTGCCAACAAAAACGATTTAGAAAAATTGGTCAAGGATATTCACGATCTTCAAGAGGAAGACCCTACATTGATCTTGGAACAATCTCAACGACTCAAACAAAATATTCTTCATGGTCAAGGGCAAATGCACTTGGATCTTGTGCGCTACAGGATAGAAAAATTGCATGGCCTTCATATGGAATTTATCAAACCGAAAATTCCATATCTGGAGACTATTACAAAAGCTGCAGATACTACTTATCGACATAAAAAACAATCCGGAGGAGCAGGACAATTTGCCGAAGTCCACATCAGAGTAGAGCCTTATCATGAAGGAATGGCAGACCCTGCGGGACTCAATGTAAGAAACAAGCATTATGAAGAACTCGCTTGGGGAGGAAAACTTGCTTTCTATTGGTGCATCGTTGGAGGAAGCATTGATGCAAAATTTTCTAACGCCATTCAGAAAGGAGTGATGAACAAAATGATAGAAGGTCCGCTTACAGGTTCTTATTGCACCAACATAAGAGTTAGTGTTTTCGATGGAAAAATGCATCCGGTGGACAGCAATGATATGGCATTTCAAATCGCAGGAACTATGGCCTTCAAAGATGCATTCCATCAAGCAGGAGCGCAGTTGCTTGAGCCTGTTTATGATTTGACCATATTGTGTTCTGACACTCATACCGGAGATATCATGGGAGATCTTCAGACTCGTCGTTCTATTATTATGGGAATGGATACAGAAGGTCACTATCAAAAAATAAAAGCAAGAGTTCCGCTCTCCGAGATGCATAATTATTCCAGCAGTCTGAGATCACTCACTCAGGGTAAAGCAAAGTTTAGTCTGAGTTTTGCAGAATATGCACCGGTCACACCGGATATTCAGATGAAACTTACACAAGAATATCAAGCGCATCACAAAGAAGCAGAAGAATAATTTTTTCCAAGCAGCTCATCTTAGCTTTTTAGATAAATTCAAACGAAGAACAGATAGAAGCTAAAATAAAATTTTCAGGATAAACTATTAAATCAATGGGCATGACCCGGCATAGCCGGGTCGGTGTCTTACAGGGTTCTCTTTGCTCCGTGCTTCGCACCGCTGCTGTTAGCAGCGCATTCCAGCCACTTCATGCAAAAAGAAAAAAATCCTAGCATAATTAATCGGATCATTGGAATGTGTGGTTATATATTTTATAGACAACTCCTGCAATGAACTTTTGTGGGAAGAATTTATCTGTACCTATTTTGTCCCATTATTTTTTTTATATTGTTTTCATTAAAACTAATCTTTGATCATAGCAATAAAGTTGGTATTCAATTTGTAAATCCAATTTTTCTTATCTATTGAAATCAAACTTTGGCTATTGCAATATTAAAAAAATAATTGAAAAATAAATAAAGAGACATTGTATATTTGTAGTAAACATAAATCAATAATTCCAAAGTAACAATTTAAATTTTATAATATGAAACAGAAATTCACCTTTCTTCAGAATTTTTCGAAATCGACAAAGTTTTTTATAAAAATTAGAATATCATACATATATATATGTATGATATTCTTAATGTGCTGTATGAAATTTTCAACAGCTTATTGTCAACTGAGCTGCAATTCTCCAACCGATTTAGTACTTTCGGGATTGCGTAACACAGCCCTTATAGTCAACGGGCAGGTTATTGAAATCCATGGTACTGTGACATTGACTCGGGGAGCCAGTTTGAATGGATGTTTTATAAAAGCTATGCCAGGCTCAAAATTGATCTGCAAAAGTACACCGATATACTCAGGAACTTACAATTTTGATAACACAACATTTACTTCTTGCTCAGGAACCTGGGGCGGGATTGAAGTTAACGCTCGAACGAGATGTTTTATTTCCAATAATTGCAAGATAGAAAAAGCATATATTGGTGTAAAGGGGCTTTCTGGAGCAGTGGTATCATTAGAAAATTCAGAATTTCTAAACAATGCTACCGGAATATCACTAAATGGAAATGTTTCACTATTAAAATTAAATAAATGTAAATTTGAGAGCACTCCCACAACAATGTATTTGGCTTCATCAGGCATAGACTTAATTGATTGTGTTCAAAATATTTATATTGGAGCATCTGGCAATTTGCAAGGTTTAAATATTTTTAAAAATTTGCGTACTGGATTTTATAGTACAAATTCGAATTTTTATTTGAGCAATTCCATTTTCGAAGGATGTGAATATGGGGTATATTATCTTAACTCATATACGCCTAAGGTCTGTAATATTACTGGACTAGGAATAAGTTCTCAGCTTACTTTTGACAACTCGAATATTTCAAATATTCTAGGGCTTGGGAGTTGTAATCTCACTGTCACTCAATGCAAATCAAGAAGGGTGAAATCAACTGGTAATAACAGTACAGATGCCTATCATGGAATTTGGATTTATTGGAATGAGAATGGTAAAATAGACATTAATTATAATAAATTTGATACTGATGGATTAGCTAATACCGGATCTGGTGTAAGGCATGATATGGTTCGTATTGAAGGAGGTAATACTATGGGCTGTAATGTGAGTAATAATATTCACAATGATATCAATTCTGAGTTTATTAGATCTATTGATATGATTTCAACGAATGCTAGGGGGATTTTATGAATGTTAATGATAATGTTGTGTTTGGTTCAGAATTTTCAAAGCAATTGGGAATTTTTTTATCAGATTGTAAAGATATAAACGTTATTTACAATCGATGTAATAGGAATTTTGATGGTATAATAAATCCGTTTATTAAGATTTCAAATTGTAACAATGTTAATGTGAAGAACAACACAGTAAATGATACTAAATCCTCCTTTGATCATTTTGGTATCCATATCCAAAACACAAGTAACGCCTTAATATGCAGCAATCAACTTATTAAAGTTGGCAATGGTATAGTAGCATCCGGTATGAATCCAAATCTTCAAATTGTACAAAATTCTATATACGATACATATAGAGGATTATTGTATCAAAATGGTACAATCTCAAATATCATAAATGATCATCGAGTCAATTTCTTTATTGGACCAAATTCTTTATGGCATTCAATCCATGAAGGGAATACTTACAAGTTTAATAAATATCTAGTTCGAAATGATCAAGATTATCCAATTTTTGGGGCAAGTCCTTTTTTTAAGCCTGCCACTGTGTCACCAGGAAATCAGCAGTGGTTTGTGTATCCTCCAGATGGCCAAGCTAAACCTTGTATATTGAGTTTAGGCTCAGGCAGAAGATTTTTTGACCCATATACAGATATTACTGTACTCAACGAATTGACAGAGGGACAAAGATGGGATGGATTGACAGATTTTTACTTATACTCTAGAGATCATACCGATGAGAGCAATAATAGCACAAGTCTGCAGAATTTATACCAATCATTGCTCAATAGCAATTTAGCAAAGTTTGCTGATATTAGTTTTCTTATTCAAAAATATCACAATATTCCAATAGCTCTCACATCTGCATTGGATTCCAAACAGCAGGAAATAGCCTCGATTCAAGAGCAGCTCTCACAGAATAATCTCTCATTTGAGACAACGGCATTATCCGAAGACAATACAGGTCCGTTCGATGTAAAAGAAGCATTAATTCTTATCTTGGAAAATAAATACCTAGAATTAGAAAATATATTAAGTCAAATTCAAGCATTGAGATCTTCTCGTGTTATAACAATAAACCAATTGAATAATGCTGTCGCTCCAGAATCAATTTATGAGACTGACTTAAAGTTTCTTATTAATATGTGGATTAAAAAAGCACAAGAAATAATTCCTACAAGTGCTGAATTGATCCAAATAAAGTCTCTTGCAGAACGATGTCTTCATACGATCGGGGATCAGGTGATGTTTGCGCAGTTTTTGTTACCGATGGACATGCAGTTTGATCGTATTTCTGATATGTTTTGTTCCCCAGCTCCGCTAGCTCACAGTCGGGACAATGTGTTGAAGAGTGCCATAGTTCAAGACAATTACAATCGATATTCTATAGAAACTAAGGCTACAAGTTATGAAATGTATGATCTCAATGGAGGAAGAGTTCATTCAGGAAAAATCCAATCAAATAGTTTGAACATTGATTTAAGTTCATATCATAATGGAATCTATATTATCAAATTGAAAGATGAGCAGACTACAGAAATACTCAAGCTTGGTAAATATTAAAATCCTTCTGTTTTTAGCTATACTATTGATTCAAGATCGTGGTGTGGCTCAGTTCCACGATCTGAATTGGATAATAGGAAGAGGGGAACCCTATAAGAATCCTACTCCAGGAGGGTCCGGTGAAGGATTAATGAGATTTGAATTTAAGCAAGGGCTAAAAATTCATTTGGATACCAGCATTAAAAATATTTGTTATACTTCCTTCACCTGTGCCTGTATTTCTGATGAAGCAGGGAAGCTGGTAGCCTATACCGATGGGCACAATATATTTGATGATAAGCATAAGATCATGCAAGGTGGAGACACTATCAATCCGGGTAATTTTTGGCAGGGATTTTTAGGTTTTGGATATCCGATAAGTGATGGGGCAATTTTTCTTCCTATACCCTATAGGAAGGGAGAATATATATTATTGCATAAGAGAGTGGAATTCGGGAAAGTGGAAGGAAGACTTCCAGAGTACAAATGTGATAAGTTGTATGTAAGTACATTTGCTTATGACAGTGTTCAGACTAGGTATATTGCTTCGGATAAAAACAGAATATTGCTTGATGGAGAAATAGCAGAAAATGAGTTTGCTGTCTGTAAGCATGGCAATGGCAAGGATTACTGGGTAGTAGCAAGAAAGATAGGAGAACCCTTGTATTATTTTTTTCTTATAGATTCTCAAGGAGTTTATTTGCATCATGAGCAGCAGATAGGCAGTGCCTATTTTCGAGGAGATCTCAATGGGAATATGATCTTCAATAGAGAGGAGAATATGATGGCAAGAGTGATACCGCAAGAAGGAGTGGAGATGATGGAGTTTGACAGATGCAGAGGAATATTTTCCAAGCCGAGCATACAGTCCTTTCCGGATACTTTTCTCATCAATGGGAACTGTGCTTTTTCGCCAAGTGGAAAATATCTCTATGTGAACTCTATCCTTAATATCTATCAGTATGAAGTAAAAAGGAGAAATGAAAGAAATTATAAACCAGTTCATGTAGGAGCTTGGGACTCTGTATTGATTGAAAATTCATATAGCACTTTATTTTTCGTTGGAAGATTGGCACTGGATGATAAGATATATTTTACTGTATTCGGTACCAATGGTTATTATTTTCATACACTACACAAGCCGGAAGAGTATGGAAAAGCCTGTGATCTTCGTAATCATGATTTTCGATTGCCAAATTACATGGATGGCGGACTACCTTTTTTTCCCAATTTCCGCAATGGTGTGTTACAAGGAAGTGCATGTGATAGTCCCACAGAAGTGCTTCCCAAAACAGCAGAGCATTTACTATATTCCAGCTTTTGGAGAAACCGGTTACATATAAGTTCTACCGACTTGGAGAAAGAATATAATCTAAGAATTATGCTGAGTAATATAGAAGGAAAAATCGTATATGATAAGAAAATAGTGCTAAGGCAGAATATAGAACTCAAAATAGATCACCTGTCGCAGGGCTTGTATGTACTGCATATTTTGGAGCAAGAAAAAGTAATTAAAATAGATAAGGTGGTGATCATACAGTGAGGATGGAAAAAGGTTTGCAAATATTTTGCAAAAAAAATATTGGATAATGAAATCCAACCATTATCTTTGCGTCATTATTGTTCACAACTTAAACGAAGATTAAATGCTAAAACAAAATCTGCAAATGTCGACTCCTGTAGGACCCTTTACCGGTGCGACTCTTCGTGGTTTTCATTTCTCTTGATTAGTTTCTAATTCTAGACTAATGAAAGCCCGAAGCAACACTTTGGGCTTTTTTATTGCTGTTTATAAAAAAGCATTACTGTCTCCGATCTGAGGTTCTCTCATGGTCGAGATAGAATTTTTCACGACAATTTATTTTAACTGACCGCAGTAAGCGCAGCTTGCTTCATTATTCATTGATTTTTTTATCATTCATTCTTTCTGTTTGGAAAGGATATGGAATTTCTGTGCCTAAAGCGGTCGTCTATTTAATCCATTTATTTTTTAAAAAAAATTATTCAAATGAAAATTAAAATTTCGGGTAAGGAATTACTCACACTGGGATTTCCGCAAAATAATGCAATCAATATAGCATTAGGAATAATTACAAGTTTAAAACTAAAACGACTTAGCAAAGCTAATGTACTGTCTATGGCACAATCCGTTTTGCATCAACCGGAATCATTTCTTGGAGATGCAAAATGGGGTCGATTGGCAGAGTATCTTGTTCAACCTAAAAAAGTTACAGCTCACAAACTGCTTCCTTCAAGAGTGAGTCATACTGTTTTTGGAGAGAACGAAATTGAAGATGATGCCAAGCAACAGTTTTATGATGCATTGCGTCTTCCCATAGCTGTTTCAGGTGCTTTGATGCCGGATGCACATGCAGGATACGGATTGCCTATAGGTTCTGTATTGGCCACCAAGAATGCTGTAATACCTTATGGTGTAGGCGTTGACATAGGATGCAGAATGTCGCTTTCTGTATTTGACTTGGCAGAAGATTTCTGGAGAGGTAGAGAGGATTCTATTCTTAAAATTCTGAACGAAAATACAAAGTTCGGAATGAGTGAAACTCATAAGATTAAGTCTGATCATGCCATACTTCACAGGGACGAGTTTAAGCAAATCCCTATTTTGAAACAGCTTCATTCCAAAGCAATCCAGCAGCTTGGGACTTCCGGCGGAGGAAATCATTTTGTCGAATTTGGAATTGTGGAGATTGCAGAGAATAGCATTAAGGGTTTGCCTGAAGGCAAATATTTTGCAGTGTTATCTCACAGCGGTTCACGCAGTCTTGGTGCGAACATAGCGAAACATTATACTAAGATTGCCATGAAAACTTGTCCTCTTCCATCAAGCATCCAACATCTTGCTTGGCTCGATTTGGACTCTCATGATGGAAAAGAATATTGGGCAGCCATGAATTTGGCCGGAGAGTATGCCTGTGCTTGTCATGAAGATATTCACAGACGATTGTCCAAAGCTCTTGGCAAAAGAGTGCTGTGTACGATAGAGAATCATCACAATTTTGCATGGAAGGAAATTCATAATGGCGAAGAATTTATTGTTCATCGCAAAGGAGCTACTCCCGCGGCTAGAGATCAACTTGGAATCATTCCCGGATCTATGACCAGTGAAGGATACTTGGTGAGAGGATTGGGAAATGAGATGAGCTTAAATTCTGCATCACATGGAGCCGGAAGAAAGATGAGCCGAGCAGAATGTAAAAATTCGATTACGACGAGCGAGATGAAAAAAATTCTGCAGCAAAATGCAGTGAGCTTAATTGGAGGAAATGTAGATGAGTCTCCAATGGCTTACAAAGATATCCAAAGAGTGATGGCATTGCAATCAGAATTGGTAGAAATTATCGGGACATTCACTCCCAAATTTGTGAAAATGAATTATTAATATTTTAAATTTAGAAAAATGAAACATGTAAATTTATACTTACTCAAAGCCATGGACTATTATCCATGCAACATGGAAGAGGCCATTCAATCCATACAGTATGCATTGTCCTACAATGATCAAAATCCACATACCTTGTTGTTGGCAGGGCGAATGTATGCAGAAATTTTTCAAGATCAGGGAGAAGCCATCAAGTATTACGAAGATGCTCTTGCGGCAGATATGGATGCTGTAAAAGTTTATCCATATCTTATTGATGCTTATTTGGAGACAGGAGAATTTGAAAAAGCCGAAAGGTTGATTGACTTTGCCATGAAAATAAAAGCATTGGAGAAGTCCATCATTGTCAGCAAGAAAATCAAATGGCTTGAGATGCAAGGAGAATTTGCCAAGGCATCAAAGCTTTTGGACTTGCTCAGATTAGAACTTTATGACAATGATTGGAAATCTTGGCTTGAAGAAACAGAAGCCAGGCTTAAGTCTAAAAAAGAAATTACAAAGAAATGGAAGAAAAAACTATCAATGTAATTTCTAGAAACTGATAACTATGGAGCAGAACTACAGGGCAATGTTGTATGGCATTGCCCTCATTTTTTTTAAAAAAAACAAGCTCCAAATCCAAAGTTCTTGAAACCGATTACAGATGGGCTTTTGTTGGTTGGTTAAGGTTTTTATTGGTTTCAGGATAACTGTACTTATTAGATGCTGTTTGTTGTTAGGATACGTAGTCGTGAAAAACACCATACAATAATCTAATTAAATGGACTATAATGGGAATTCGCTTATAAAACCTGTTGTAGTTATGCTTTCTAACGATGTGCTGGAGTGAAGAATTAGGAATACACTCATATAATGGATAAAGTAGCGCTGTCCGACAAATTTTTTACCTTTATCCATCGTGATGCGTATTGTTTGTAACTCAAACATAATGGTTCAGCGGCATCTATACTCCTGTTTTTTTACTTATTTTTGGCGGATAAAAATGATATAAAATAAATTCTATTATCATCTATTCCTTAAATTCGTATTGTCTTTGTTACTTTTACCAATATTGCATATATGACAAAGTGTCTGGTAATTTTCCAGTTTATCTTGACCGCCTTTAGATCGGGGTATAATATGGTCTACATGAAGAATTACATTGTCCTCAGAGCTTCTACCACACGACACGCATCTCCATAAGTCTCTTTGAAAAACCTGCCATCTAATACCCTGCATTACTTTTATTTTTAAATCCAAACTTTCAAGATCAATATTTGGAATATTTTTTTCAGTTAATGGATCAACTTTTTCTGTAAAGTAATTTGGATTTGTCTTAAGCCATTGATTGAGTAGCTTGACATATTCTTCAAAATTTGATTCTTGATTTTTTGCAATGTTGATGTAAGCCAAATATATTGGACTCAAATAGAGCGCTCCAATAATCAAACTTTTTATTTCACTATTAGAGATTGGAAATTTTATTATAGGACCTTCATATATTAATTCACGCCATTCCTTTTCTATATGTAATTCTATGTGATCTTTAAATGGAAGTATTGGTGCAGAATCCTTGTCATAAAATAAACTGGGTGATGATTTTGATAAAAGTAACAAAGATTGAATAAGTGCAGAATTTGCAATGGTAAAATGGAATAATTTATTTAAACTTTCGACTTTCCAATCATTCAAGTACATATTATGTAACATAAAAAATAATCCAGAATCATCAAGATTAAATTCCAATTTAAAAGGAAGAACATTTGCGGTTTTGCTATTTTTCTTTTCAAAGCCTATCCAATAATTATTTTTCCTAACTCCAGAAATGCCACTAATACAATAATTATAATTGAGTTTTACTGATGCCCTGTTTTTGGTGGTCCGAAAATTTGGAGACTTTACAATAGAACTATCCTCCAATATATTAAAACCGTAAATCTGATTCATAATAAAAACCAATTCATTGGCTATCACCGTCATTCGTGGCAGAATGGAATGTTTAATCGCATCTGCTTTGAGGCTAAGATTGTCCAATAAAAATAAATCTTTGTCTTGGTGATCAAAGGAAATGGAGTCGAGTGGAGTATTTGTATTGCTCATTTTCCTAAATCCCTTTTCAAATTTTCAAAAACATATTCATGCTCTTGGGCTATAGCCCATTTTTCTAAGGGCTCCCAATAAAATCTTGGCTTAAGTTCTGAACTGTATGTGGTCACTCTTGTGATCTTGCTGCTATCAGCAGTAATTTTTTCAAAATAATAAATGGCCTCTCTGAATCCAAGCCATTTTCTTCCAGTGAGCTGGTATTCTATCACATCCATTTTCAAAAGCTTGCCACGTTCCAACTCCGTAATTTTTTCTGTTATACTACCACCTGAAAAGTGGCAGGTGCGCAGTCCACCTACTTCTTCCTTTTCAAGGATGCACTTGGTCGGAATGGGCAGATCGAGTTTCATCAAAAATGGTTTTTCTGCAATGAGAGTATCGACAGATTTTATTGCATCATAGACTTGCATGGAGTTATAGGGTAAGATCATTTCTGTTTTTACAACTATAATTTCTTGATCATTCCCAAATATATGTTTTTCCGAAAAACTTATGATTAAGAAAATAAAATAGGGTGCAATGGTACTTTTGATTTTATCTTTTTCTTGACTCTGTTTCCTCCCGAGGAGATATCTAATAAAAAAGCCTAAAGCAATAAAGAAAAAAATTATAGGCAATGCCAATAAAATGCAAACCATACCTTCTAACTTTCCAATTAATAATAGTGAAATGAAAACGCCAAAAGAAATACTTAAGCCATATAGACTTATATTTTTTACAAGGGAATCTCCCAAAATGGTTCCAAGAATAAATGGAAGAAAAACAAACAGGGAAAATCCGTAATTGGTAAGGCCAAAGTGAATCAGTATCATCCCTGTTGATCAGAAGACTAAACCTATGATAAAGGATAACCAGAATTCTTTATTCATATTTCTGTACTTTAGGGTTATTAATAGAATTTTACTTTCTATACGCTACATAATTCCTTAACTGCCCCTATGAATTGATTAAAACTATCAGATTTATTTTTATAGATATTTAGATATTTAGCTATTTTTTCAGCTGTACTTTGCTTAGGAAGAAAGCTCGATTTGCTATAGTCGGGTATTATCTTTAATAATTTATAGGAAGGATTGATTATTGTATCTACATTTCTGAATTCTGTTTTATTTGAATACGTAGAAGCCTTAAATTTTGAAAAAGCTTTTTCTACAACTGTAAGGTCTCCTAGAAACCAAGCTTCTAATTCTTGAATAATGATTCTAATCTTATAAGGACAAGAGATGTCAACTAAATCATTAATTTCATTCTTTAACTTTAAACAATCATTATTATCATTATCAATCGCTATTATGATTCTTGAATTGAGATTTTTTGATATTAAAGGTACGGTTGATTTTATTGCTTTTTTTAAGTCATCTTTCCCTTGATGTGGATAAATACGAAATTTCATCTCGCTTGATATAAGTTGAGGTAATATTATGTCAAGCACCTTTTTTATAGAAATTTCTTCGGTAAATATATGAAGTGTAATCATAAGTTGGCTCCCTCTAGATAGTGATTTCTCCACAGCCAACCTAATCCATTATTCTTGGCTAATTCCACTACATTTGAATCATCTTTTGCTGCTTTTATTTCTGTATAACCATTTGATTTTACTAAATAAAATAATTCTTCTACACCAACACCATTTACAAAATCTGGTGAATGTGTAGAAATAAAGACCTGCCCACCGTGATCAGAGTATTCTCTTATTTCTTCAGCCAATGGTAATAGTAAGTCAGGATGTAAATAGTTTTCGGGCTCTTCTATACAAAGCAATGGATGTGGATTAGGATCATTCAGTAATATTAAATATGCAAACATTTTTATAGTTCCATCAGAAACAAATTTGGATAAAAATGGATTTTTAAAATTTGAGTCTTGAAATTTCAATAAGATCATTCCATCCTCTGTTTCTTTAGCTTCTACTTGATGTATTCCTGGAATTCTTTTTGGCAATTTTTCCAAAATTGAATTAAAGGTATCTCTATGATAATCATACATGTATTTTGTAACTTGAGCCAAATTATGACCTGAAACAGATAAATGAGAACTAATACCAGTTTCTGTTAAATTTCTTCCGTATTCTATTTTAAAATTAGAAACGTACCAACTTTCTAAAAGAGTTCTAAATGAACTCACCACTTTATATTTTTCAAATTGCCCTAAGCCTTTTATAGCCAATATATCTGGGCTTGCTACTTTTTGAAATTCTCTTTTATCTTCGCTGTTTTGTTTTCCATACTCCTCTTCGTTTGTTATTGCATGACCTTCTCCCCTAGAAAAATTAATAAATTGCCATGGTTGACCAGTCTGTCCTCTTCTGTATTTTAAAATTTCTTTTTCTATATATTTAACCGGCCCCCTAAGAATTTGGCTTAGATTTAAAAAAAAAACTTTTAATTTAACCATTAAAAAATCCAAAAAAAAAACCGAACCAAAAGAAAAGATCCTATTTGACATAAAGAACCTAAGGGGTCTAAAGGGCCTCC
>DEQQ01000068.1 GCA_002360455.1 Saprospiraceae bacterium UBA3362 | reverse complement strand
TCGGAGTCTTTCGGGGTTCGTTTCACTCCGTCATGCCGTTGGCATGACCAAGCCCTACAGCTTCCTCACAGTATTGTGTTTCCAATACTGAACGACCTTCTCCATTCTTAGCGAAGAATCTATCTATTGAAGGAAAATAAGCTAGAAATGAGGCTTTGCAAAAAAATCGAAAGGTAAAAGATAAAAATAGGAAAATATCTTTTATTCTTAATAAAACATTAACAATATTTTAACTGTTAGTCTATCAGTGAGTTGTGACATATTAAAAAATAATCCATGCGTTTGCTGCTAATTATCATCCAAAATTTTTGGAATTGTGCCACTGCTTTCTATTTTTGCATCGAAAATACGCGTAACAAACGTATCAACTTTATTCAAATTTGTACCCATTTAGAATTCAGTAAGTTATGAACTGCAAAGGGCTTTTCCTCACAATCTCCGTTCTGTTCCTGAATCTGGCAGTTCTTATTGCCGCGCCAAATCCGGACGCAGGAAAAACTATTTTTAAGAACAATTGTGCGTCTTGTCATAACAAGAATATGAAAGACGATCTCACCGGTCCGGCACTCGGCGGTGTTGAAGAAAGATGGGCTGCCTATCCAAAAGCTGACCTATATTTATGGATTAAGAATTCACAGTCTATGGTGACCAAAGGTCATCCGATGGCGACTCAGTTGTTCTCCAAATGGAAGTCCGTGATGACTCCTTTTCCATCTTTATCAGACGAAGATGTGGATAATGTTTTAGCTTATATTGATGGAGTGGCCAAAGGAACTTATGGAGCTGCACCAAAGGATGCTACTGTTGCAGGGACGGCAACCGGGGGTGCTCAAGCTAAGGGGGCGAGTGGAGCTTGGATTTATTATGGGATTTTTGGCTTGTTGGCCGTGTTGGCATTGTTCTTATGGAACATCATGGCAGATTTGTCCCACAGCAAGGCCCTTGCAGACGGAAATACAACAGCCAAGAAAAAAACATTCTGGCAGTTGGCTTCAAGTAAAGCTGTAGTTACTTTCGTTTTGTTCGCTTTAATCTTGTTTGGAGGCTATACTACAGTAAATAATGCAATTGCCCTCGGAAGATCTCAGAACTATTCTCCCGAACAACCCATCAAGTTTTCCCACGCTACACACGCAGGCCTCAATAAAATAGATTGCAATTATTGCCATGACGGAGCAAGAAGGTCCAAACAATCCGTTATTCCTGGTACTTCTACTTGTATGAACTGCCATAAAGCGATTGCCAAGGGGTCCAATTATGGTACAGCAGAGATCACTAAAATTTATGCAAGTATAGGCTTCGATCCAACTACAGGTAAATACATAGAGAATTACGATAAATTGTCCAATGAAGAAATCGAAAAAATCTATAAAAAATGGATTGGCGATTCTTGGATGAAAGACAACAGTAAATCGTCTTTGACAGAAGATGGTCAACATGAAGTAGATCATCAGTGGAATGGCATTGTAAGCAGTTTAACCAACGAAAACAAAGCATCAGTGTCAGGCCCGATAGAGTGGATCAGATTACACAATCTTCCTGACCATGTTTATTTCAATCACTCACAACACGTTACAGTTGGTAAATTGGAATGTCAACAATGTCATGGCAAAGTAGAGACTATGGATGTTGTAAAGCAATATTCTCCACTTTCTATGGGTTGGTGTATCAACTGTCACAGAGAAACAGATGTAAAATTCAAAGACAATAAGTACTACGAAAGTTATAAAACATATCATGAAGAGTTGAAGTCTGGCAAGAAGACTTCGGTTAAGGTTTCGGATATAGGTGGTTTGGAATGTCAAAAATGTCATTATTAATTCTAAAGACAAAAGAAAACATGAAGTTGCAAGATCAATCAGTTTGGGTAGATGAGAAAGATTTAACTCAGGATCCCATATTTATAGAACAAGCTCAAGCAGAGGTTCATCCTATGTCTTTGGAATCGGTATTGGAAGATGAACGTTCTTCTCAAGTCGAATCCAACAGAAGAGATTTTCTGAAACTCTTGGGATTCGGATTAGGAGCTGCAACATTGGCTTCTTGTGAAGTGCCGATCAAAAGAGCAATTCCATATACTGTAAGACCTGACGAAATAGTCCCCGGCATAGCAAACTACTATGCTTCTACCTTTATCTCCGGTGGTGATGTTTTGCCGGTGTTGGTAAAAACAAGAGAAGGCAGACCTATTAAAATTGAAGGGAACTCAAAAGCAAGCTGGACAGGAGGAGGAACCTCAGCCCGAGCACAAGCTTCAGTCTTAAGTTTATACGACTACAATAGAGTTCAAGAACCGGCTACAGTCAGTGGCGATAAAATAGAAAAATTGTCTTGGGCGGACTTAGACAAAAGCCTCATGGATAGCTTTGCCACAGGCGCAAAAGTTAGAATTTTATCCCATACCATTGTAAGCCCTACAACCAAAAAAGCAATAGCAGAATTTACTGCAAAATATACTAACACCAAGCATATCTGTTATGATCCGGTTTCATCGGCAGCCTTATTGGATGCAGCTCAGAAATGTTTTGGTGAGAGAGTAATTCCGGATTATAAATTTGATCAGGCAGAACTGATTGTGAGTTTTAATGCAGATTTTCTCGGTACATGGATTTCTCCTGTAGAATATGCTGCTCAATACGCCAAAAACAGAACAGTTCATGCAGAGAATCCTAAGATGTCAAGACATGTACAAGTGGAATCTCACATGTCATTGACAGGGTCTAATGCAGACAATAGAATCTTGGTAAAACCTTCTGAACAAAGTGCAGCAATTGCTCACTTAGCAACGGCATTGGGTATATCTTCTGTTCCAAGTTTAAGCTTGAATGACAAAGCAAAATCCGCTCTGAGCAAATTGGCAGATCAACTCAAAGCTTCAGCAGGCAAGTCCTTGGTGGTTTGTGGAAATAACAATTTAGGAGATCAGATTCTGTGCTTTAATATCAATCAAGCTTTAGGCAATATCGGTAAAACAGTATCTACCGCCAGAGCTTCTTTCCAGAGACAGGGTTCAGACTCAGATCTCATAGGTCTCGTAAAAGAAATGCAATCCAATCAAGTGGATGTATTGATCGTGTGGCATGCAAATCCTTGTTTTGATACTCCATTAGCCAAAGATTTTTCTACGGCAATGACATCTGTTAAAACTCGTGTGAGTTTTAATGCTTTGATGGATGAAACAGCCTCAATGTGTACACATTTGGCTCCCGATCATCATTACCTTGAGTCTTGGAGCGATGCCGAAGCCAAGCGTGGATTATACAGCCTTGTTCAACCTACAATAAATCCATTGTTCAACACAAGACAGGCTCCACACAGTTTATTAGTATGGTCTGCTTCACCCAATATTAATGGCGATTCAGAACAAGCTTATTACGACTACTTGAGAGCAAATTGGACTCAAAATATACTTCCAAAAGCTGCTGGAGCTTCTTGGGATCTTTGCTTACATGATGGGGTTTGTGAGCTTCCTGCATCAGGAACAGCCGCAAGTTTTAATCCTTCTTTAACCGAAGCTGCAGCTGCTTTATCTAAACCTGCCGGCACTGAGTTGGAACTAAGTTTTACAGAAAGTGTGGGCATTGGAGCCGGACAATATTCCAATAATCCATGGTTAATGGAGCTTGCTGATCCTATCAACAGAACAGTATGGGGAAATTATCTCGCTGTTCCAATAAAATTTGACGGGGACAGAAGATTTATAGCCTTTGCAGAGGTGAACGAAAATGGAGAAATGGTGGATCTTACATTAGCTGGCGTAAAAACTACTATAGGAGCTGTTAAGCAATTTGGTCAAATGGAAGGAACGGTTTCCATTCCTTTGGGATATGGTAGAACAAAAGCCGGAGTATGTGGCTCAGATATAGGTACCGATTTTTTCCCAAGCCTAAAGATTGAAAATGGCTATGTTCAATATTATTTGACAGACGTTCAAGTTTCTAATTCTTCAGGAAAAATAGAGAAAAACTTTGCCTGCGTTCAACATCATCACACTCTTGGAGTAACCGCTGTGGAGACCTCTACCGGAAAGACAATAAATGCTGATGAAGCTGCTTTGGTAGATGATGCTTTCAAGCCTCTGACCAAAGGATATCAAGGTTCTTTGACCAAGAGATCTGTGTTGAGACAGACCAACCTTAAGGATATAAAAGAAAGCCTGGAGCATCTTCAGGAAGAAAGAAAAGAATTCCAAAAGTTGAATTCCTATACACTCTATCCGGGCCATGAATACAAATACAATTCGGGGCATCATTGGGGAATGCATATTGATCTCAATGCTTGCATTGGTTGTGGATCTTGTGCTGTAGCCTGTATGGCGGAGAATAATGTTCCTGTCGTAGGAAAGCGCGAAGTGTCAAGACATCATGAGATGACCTGGCTCAGAATAGACCGTTATTTTTATGGTGATGTGGAAAAACCTAATGTGGTATACCAGCCTATGATGTGTCAGCATTGCAATAATGCTCCATGCGAGAATGTTTGTCCTGTAAACGCGACAAACCATTCTTCAGAAGGCTTGAATCAAATGGCTTACAACAGATGTGTTGGAACAAGATATTGTGCCAACAACTGTCCTTATAAAGTAAGAAGATTCAACTGGTATGATTTTACAGCAGCAGATTTATTCCCGATCAATCAGCACAATCTAAATAAAGAAACAGATAAACCTTATTATGCAGAGAATTTAATCCGAATGGTATTAAATCCTGATGTGACAGTAAGATCTAGAGGTGTAATCGAAAAATGTTCTTTCTGTATTCAAAGAATTCAAGAAGGAAAACTCAACGCCAAGAAAGCAGAAAGATCTTTGAATGATTCTGATGTTAAAACAGCATGTCAAACAGCCTGTCCTACAGGAGCTATTACTTTTGGGGACATGAACAATAAAGAAGGTGTACTCACCAAGAAACTTGAAAATCCACTCAACTACATTGTGTTAGAAGAGGTGAATGTTCAGTCGGTAGTGAATTATACCATGAAAGTGAATAATAGAGACGAAAATCTTTATGCGTAAACCAATTCAAATTAAGCAAGAATGTCAGTAGTTGTTTCTCCGGTTAGACGCCCCTTGGT
Organism: Saprospiraceae bacterium UBA3362; assembly: GCA_002360455.1. GTDB lineage: Bacteria > Bacteroidota > Bacteroidia > Chitinophagales > Saprospiraceae > Vicinibacter. Next base: position 4,016 of record DEQQ01000068.1, on the reverse strand, counting down.
AGAAGGACATAAGACCTACCATCAAATTACAGAAGACCTCTGTGCTCCAACAGAAAGAGCTCCATCTAAATCATGGATAATAGCTTTTATCATAAGTGTAGCTACATTAGCTTACGGAGTATTTTGTATCCTCTGGACTATTTGGATGGGAACTGGTACATGGAATCTGAACAGAACCATCGGGTGGGGTTATGATATTACCAACTTTGTTTGGTGGATCGGTATTGGTCACGCAGGAACTTTGATTTCTGCCATTTTGATGTTGTTTAGACAGCGATGGAGAACAGGAGTAAACAGAGCAGCAGAAGCAATGACGATTTTTGCTGTAATTTGCGCGGCTCTATTTCCTATGATTCACGTTGGAAGAATTTGGGTGGTCTATTATTTTTTCCCTTATCCAAATACAAGAGGTCCGCTATGGCCTAACTTCAACTCTCCATTGTTATGGGACGTTTTTGCAATCTCTACTTATTTCTCTGTATCATTGTTATTTTGGTACACAGGATTGGTTCCAGACTTTGCCACGATAAGAAACAGAGCCACAGGATTTAGAAAAAAAGTATACAATTTCTTATCTTTTGGATGGACGGGATCTGCAAAACATTGGCAACGTTGGGAGTCTCTTTCTTTAGTGCTTGCAGGTCTCTCTACACCTTTGGTACTTTCGGTACACACCATAGTAAGTTTTGACTTCGCTACATCTGTGATTCCCGGATGGCATACCACAATATTTCCGCCTTACTTTGTTGCCGGAGCTATCTTTTCAGGATTTGCAATGGTGCAAACCTTGATGGTAATTACAAGAAAAATTCTTCAATTAGAAGAGTATATAACAATAGAGCATATCGAGTCTATGAACAAGGTAATTCTTGTTACAGGAACTATAGTTGGAGTAGCTTATTTGACAGAGCTGTTTATAGCTTGGTATTCAGGATATGTTTATGAGCAATTTGCATTCTTCAATAGAGCAATGGGAGTGTATTGGTGGTCTTATTTTGGTATGATGGCCTGCAATGTGATTTCTCCTCAAATTTTCTGGGTGAAGAAATTTAGAAGATCTGTGTTTGTTACATTCTTCATGTCCATTTTCGTTAATATAGGAATGTGGTTTGAGAGATTTGTAATTATTGCGACTACCTTGGCTAGAGATTATTTGCCATCATCATGGAGTTACTATATTCCGACTTGGGTAGAAATAGGAATTTTCATTGGAACTATTGGACTTTTCTTTACTTTTTATATGATTTTTACAAGAGTAGCACCGGTGGTAGCTATTGCAGAAGTAAAACATATTCTTAAAGCTGGAGGAGATCAATACATTGGAGAGAATGCGGTTCATCATCATCACGATGAGCATCATCATTCAGAAACAAGTCATCATTAATTTTAAAAAATTGAAATTGTTGAATTCATGAGACAATATCACAAAGAAGTAATTTACGGATTGTATAATGATGAAGAGATTCTTATACGTGCCGTTAGAAATGCAAGAGGAAAGCATCTTGAAATAATGGATGTATATACTCCTTTTCCCGTTCATGGTTTAGACCATGCAATGGGTCTTGAAGAATCAAGATTGCATCAAGCAGGATTTGTTTATGGTATGCTAGGTACGCTGACGGCATTTCTTGGTATGACTTGGATTTTTACCCGAGATTGGCCCATTATTTTCGGTGGTAAACCCCATTGGCCTGTGCCGTCTTTTATTCCTATTACTTTTGAGCTAACTGTTCTATTTGCAGCATGGGGTATGACGATTACTTTCTATACAATCTGCGGATTGTGGCCGGGAGTATCAAATCCTCAGTTGGATTTAAGAACTACAGATGATAAGTTTTGCATTGCTTTTGATCGCTCCGAAGTTTCTGACTCGGATGCAAGAGCCTTTTTCAGTGAGACAGGTGCCGAAGAAGTTAATACCAAATCTATTTAATCATGAAGAGTTTAATTTATTCTATAATAGTATTGTTTGTTGGCCTTAATCTGATGATCTCTTGTTCTCCGGCAGGAGGCAACTCTACGGGTCATGAGTATATGCCGGATATGGCACATAGTGTAGCTGTAGAAGCAAATCAAGACAACTATTATTTTTATCATACATGGGATAAAGATAATTATCGCAAATATGCTTCTCCAAGATTGCCTGTAAAGGGTACTTTGCCTAGAGGTTCTGTTAAAACCACAGACTCAACAATGATGAATAATTCCATTGCTTATACGGAGAATGGAATGGTTCCTTATTATTATAAAGATACAGAAGAAGAAAGAGCAAGAGCATCCAAAGAAATCACTAAAAATCCATTGCCTATCACAAAAGCGGGACTGGAAAAAGGGAAAAATTTATATAATATATATTGCGGTATTTGCCATGGTGAAAAAGGAGATGGAGCGGGCTATCTTGTAAGAGATGATGGTAAATATCCTGCACAGCCTGCAAATTTAATTAAGGATGAATTTATTGCAGCCAGCGAAGGAAGATTATACCATGCTATCATGTTTGGAAAAAATGTAATGGGTTCCTATGCAGATAAATTATCTTATCAGGAACGATGGGATGTTATTCATTATATTAGATCTCTTCAAGCCACTACAAAGAATTTGAAATATTCTGAAACCGAAAATACCTTATCAGGATCGCAAAGTGTTGCAGATGCAAAGAAGTTGGCCATCGCCAATACAGCTCAAACGGCTCCTGCAAAACCAAATAAAAAATAATTCATTCATTTATAAATTAACGAAAAAGATCAATGAGCTATATTCAGTTACCTTCTAAAGATAAAGTGGTACTCGGAGTAATGGGAGGCATTGGCCTCATCTCACTTGTCGCCATATTTATGAATGATGATGAACATCATACAAGATTTTGGACCAATTTTTTGCATAATAGTGTATTCTTTACTCTTATTGCTCTGTTTGCCATATTTTTTATTGCAGTAAGCAGAACGGCCTACGCAGGATGGAATGTTGGCTTTAAAAGAGTTTGGGAAGCAATGTCACAATTTCTATTGGTGGGATTTGTCCTCATGCTAATATTAGGATTAGGTGTGTTTTTTCATTGGCATCATTTGTATCATTGGGCAGATGAAACAGCAGTCAGTTCGGATGAAGTTCTTATTGGGAAGTCAAGTTTTCTAAATAAATATTGGTACTTGGTCGGTGGCTCCATAATACTTGGAGCTTGGATTTATTTTGCTAGAAAAATAAGAGCACTGAGCATTGAAGAAGATGATCATGCTGATCCAAAACACTCCCATTACAACAAAATGAAATTTTATGCAGCCGTATTCTTGCCAATAGCCGGTTTTTCAAGCGCGGCAGCAATATGGTTATGGGTCATGTCCGTTGATGCTCATTGGTATAGTACTATGTTTGCTTGGTATTGTAGTGCCAGCTGCTTTGTAAGTATGATTGCTCTTACAATATTGTTATTGGTGTATCTAAAAAGCAGAGGCTATTACCATAATGTAAATGCTGAGCACTTTCATGACTTAGGGAAGTTTATGTTTGCTTTTTCAGTATTTTGGACTTACCTGTGGTTCTCTCAATACATGCTTATTTGGTATGGGAATGTCGGCGAAGAGACAGTTTACTTCCAAACAAGAATTAGAGAATATCCTGTTTTATTTTATGGAAATTTAGTTGTCAATTTTGTTCTGCCATTTCTTATTTTGATGAGAAATGATACAAAAAGGAAATACGGAACTTTGGTTTTAGTCGGTATTCTGGTATTTATTGGCCATTGGGTTGATATTTTCCAAATGATCAAACCAGGGACTTTACATACTGCACATGAAGTGATGGAACACGCAGGAACTGCAGCACAAAATGCTGCGGAGAATGTCGCAGGACATGACTCTCATACAGCTTCAAATTTTAGAATTGGATTTAATATTCCGGGCATTCCGGAGATTGGATTGATGTTGGGATTTTTAGCACTTTTTATTGCTACTACTCTTCACTTCTTATCTAAGGCGCCACTTGTTCCAAAGAATGATCCGTTTTTAGATCGGAAGAGC
>DEQQ01000030.1 GCA_002360455.1 Saprospiraceae bacterium UBA3362 | reverse complement strand
AGCTTGTTTTTTTGATGTTTCAAAAGCAATGCTCAACCCCATATTTTCGGTTTGTATATTGATATTAATCATATATAAAAAATATGATTATGAGCTAAATTGCCTTTCAGAAAAATGCTTTCAATTCAATTTTGAGGGGTGAATTTTTCAAAGTCAAAGTTTGTAAAACGGAATGAAAAAAGGCTAAAGGAGGTTGAAAATTAATAAGATGTGTATTATACATTTTTATAACATATAAATTGGCATCTTATTTGGTTAATTTTTTTTTAATTTTTGCTTGCAATTATTAAAAAATACGATTTACCTTGCAAAGATTTTCTTAATTTATTCATTCAAAAACAAACCCATTATGAAGAGATTTTTACTGATGTTTTTGATGTTATTCGGAGCCGTACTCGCAGTACATGCTCAAAGAATGATATCAGGAACTATCACAGACAAGAGCGGTGCACCGGTTATTGGAGCAAACGTAATCGTCAAAGGTACCAAAATCGGTACAGCCACAGATGTGGATGGTAAATACAATATTACCGTTCCTAGTGGAAGTAATACTTTAGTGGTGAGCTACACCGGTTTTAATTCAAAAGAACTTGCAATTGGGGCAGGTAATATTATAGATGCCACCATAGAAGAGGGCGTCTTATTGGAAGAAACTGTAGTTTCTGCAATTGGAGTTCAACGTAACAAAAGTGATGTTGTTTACGCCAACCAAACGGTTAAGTCAGAGGACTTGAATACAACTGCCAGCAGGAGTACGTTGAACGCGCTTCAAGGAAAAATGGCCGGAATAAAAATAGGCCAATCCTCCGGTGCGGTTGGTGCCTCAACAAGAGTTGTATTGAGAGGAGAAACTTCACTTACTCAGGGCAATAATGCTTTGATTGTAGTAGATGGAGTGCCAATCAATAATTCTAATACTTCCGGTGGAGGAGGTACAGGTAAAGATGGAGATCGTGACAATTATGTTGATTTCGGAAATAGAGGAAACGATATCAATCCGGACGACATCGAATCTGTAACCGTATTAAAAGGTCCATCAGCAACCACATTGTATGGTTCAAGAGGTGGTTCTGGAGTAATTTTGATTACGACCAAAAAGGGTAAGAAAGCAGATAAGCCAGAAATTTCTTTCACATCAACTTATAGCCAAGAAGAAGTGATCCAACTTTTTAAATATCAAGAAAAATGGGGATCCGGTTATGAGTCTTGTAATGGTTGTGGAGGTTCTACCAAGATTTTCATGGGAGAGAACTTTGCATGGGGATCTAAGTTTGATGGAAGATTAATTCCTTGGACTGCAGTTCCTTTCGATCCTGCTACTCATGAATTAATTCCTTTGAGCAACGGAAAAATTGAACAATTGGTAAGACCATATAGCGCTGTAAAAAATAACTTCAAGAACTTTTTTGATCTTGGAAATACTTTGAGAAATAACTTCTCAATCAGCCAAGGTACAGATCGTTTCAATTACTTTATTTCATATACCAATTTCAATGTAAATGGTATAGTAATGAATACAGAATTGAAAAAGCACAATTTTCAAGTGAACATTGGATCAAAATTGACAGAAAAATTAAGATCAGATTTCAAAGTTAATTATGCTAAGACAAATCAAAGAGGAGCTACTGAAGGAGGTTATCCTTTTGGTTATTCTTCAGGAACTCCGGCTATGGCATTTGTAACTCAAACTCCGGCTAATATTCCATTTAATGAGTTAAGAGATTACAATTCTCCTTATCATGATTTCAAAGGATTTTATGCTCAATATTCTATCAACCCTTATTATATTTTGGATAATCAAGATGTTAGGAATAATGTGGATAATGTTATAGCAAGTACATCATTGTCTTACAATCCTATTCCGGAATTGACTTTGACCGGTAAAATAAGTACCAACTTTGTAAGCAGTTATGTAACCGAAAAAAGTCCAAAGTTCAGTTATCTAAGTGCTAATACATGGGCAGACGGAGAATTGGTTGATGGAGGTCGTGGAGGTAATACCTTTGCATTAGGTCTATACAGAGAGTCTTCAAGCAAAACCAATGACTTGATCTATGATGCTATAGCAAATTATAATAAAAAATTAAGCTCAAGCTTTACTTTAAATACAACTTTAGGTTGGAACTCAATCGAACAATCTTTTAGAAGAGTAACAGGTCAAACTGTAGGAGGAATCGTGGTTCCGGGATATTATGATTTGACAAACTCAGTAGAGGCTCCTTTGAGTAGAAACGCTTCTACCAAATACAGACTTTTTGGATTTTATTTGAACAATTCAATTGGATTTAGAGATTGGGTATTCTTAGAATATTCTGCTCGTCAAGATTATTCTTCTACATTGCCGGAAGGTAAAAGAGGATTCTTTTATCAGGCAGGTGGATTTTCAATCAAACCTACAAATTTGCCTAACCTTAGCTTAGGTCCTGTATCTTCTTTGAAAATTAGAGGAGGAATCGGATCAGCTGGAAAAGATGCTCCTTTGTATAGATTGAATACGTATTATTCTTTAAATCCAACATTGTTAGATTTAGGAGATGATTTCCAAATCAGATTCCCATACAATGGACAGACAGGTGCAACAAAAGGAAATTCAATCGGTAACCCAGAATTAAAGCCGGAGTTATCTATTACATCTGAAGTTGGATTGGATATAGGTTTATTACAAGATAAGATCAATATAGAATATACATACTACAATATCAATTCTAAGAACCAAATTGTAGATGTTAATATTCCTTGGTCTTCCGGCTTCCAATTCATTCCTGTTAATATCGGAAGAATGACAAATAAGGGACACGAATTGACTGTTTCAGTATGGCCTGTTAAAACTCAGAAAGTTGCATGGAGAGTTTATGGAAACTGGTCTCAAAACAAAAATAAAGTTGAGGAAATCTTGGCCAACGACAAAAACGATGATGAGTTAGCAATTTATTCAAGTTTAGTTCACTTTGCCGGACATGGTTCTCTTAATTTGATCGCTGTAGAAGGTCAACCTTTTGGAACATTCAAAGGAACAGGTTTTGTAAAAGACGATCAAGGAAGAATTGTAGTGGATGCAAACGGTAATCCTAGAAGATCTTCAGAATTACAGTATTTAGGAAGTTATCAGCCTGACTTTTTATACGGCTTTGGAACTGAGTTCCGATTTGGAAGTTTTACATTTAATGCATTATTGGATGGTAAGAAAGGTGGATTGTTTTATTCCGGAACTAAGTTAAGTACAGAATTCAACGGAACTGCTATAACTACTGATATCCACGATCGTCAAAAATTTGTGGTAGAGAATAGTGTTACAACTACAGGTGAAGCCAATACTAAAGAAACTTCAGCGTATTCTTATTTTAGAGGATTACCAGCAGGAGCTTATTTGTTGGATGCTTCATTCTTGAAATTAAGAGAAGTTAGTTTATTCTATAGTATTCCTTGCAAAGCATCTACAGCCTTCAAGAGCATTCAAGTGGGCGTGTTTGGAAGAAATTTAGCTTTCTGGTTACCTGCTGAAAATACATTTGCTGATCCTGAGGTAGGTGGTGTTGGAGGAAATTCTGATGCATTCGGAATTGAAACTACAACTACTCCACCTTCAAGAAGCTTAGGAGCAGAAATCAGATTGAAATTTTAATTGCTCATTTTTAAATTAAATTATTATCATGAATCAACTAAAAATAAAATATTTTTTACCCGTGGTAATATTCATGACCTTGTTTATTACAAGTTGTGAAAATTACCTAGATGTAAATTTAAATCCAAATCAGTCTACCAGCTCAGATGCTCCCCTACAGTTAAGTGCGGGTCAACTAAATATCGCAATTGCTTTGGGGCAGAGACTTTTTCCTTCTATGGGTGTTTGGTGTCAGTATCAATCTGGTGGACCGGGTGTTTCTTTAGGAGAATTTGATCAACATCAAATGAGTTCTTCAGAAGGAAACGAAATTTTTACTAGAATATATAGAGGAATAAACAACCTTAACTATATATCAAAGAACCTTCCAAATGAAAAATACTATAATGCAATTGTAAAAATTACAAAGTCATATGCATTTCAAGTATGCGCAGATGTATTTGGTAACATTCCTTATACAGAAGCATTGAAAGGGGATATTTCTGATGGAAGTATTTTACATCCAAAATACAATAATGCAGAGACTGAAGTTTATCCTGCTCTTATCCAGGAAGTAAAAGATGCACTTGACTTGATCCATAATGGAGCAGGTTCTACAATTCCAGGAAGCGATGACTTGGTTTATCAAGGTGATATGCATAAGTGGGAAGCCTTTGCGAACTCTCTTTTGTTGAAACTGTATTTGCGTTCAGGAAAATCTGCAGATGCTAAGGCATTAGCAGAATCAGGAGCTTCTTTTATAGTTGCAAATGATGAGGCTGCATTGGTTGCTTTTCCGGGTGGATCTGCAGGAAGCAATCCATTTTGGACTGCTGCAAGAAGTACTGCTTTAGGAAACTATTTTGTGGCTACGACTACTTCAATTCAATATTTGGAGTCAACTTCTGATCCAAGAATTGATTTTTTCTATCAGAAAAATCTTGCCGGTGGACATAATGGAATGAAGCCGGGCGATGTTGAAAATGCACCATCCAGTTCAGCTACATTCTCACTGCCAAATGGAGCAACTTCCGCCACTGGAGGTGTAATTTTTGGACCAACAAAACCGGTTATTTGGATGTCTGCTTGGGAAAGCAATTTGTTGCTTTCTGAAGCTGTAATAGGAGCTGCTGAGTCAGAAGCTTATTATGATGAGGCGGTAACACAGAGCTTCGATTATTTAGGAGTTGAATCTGCTAAATTGGATGCTTATCTTGCAGGTAAAGGAAAATATGATGCTGCAAATGCATTGAAGACAATAGCTCTTCAAAAATGGGTTTGCATGAACGGACTTCAACCGGTAGAATCATGGATTGAAACAAGAAGATATGACAATGCTTCTAATGCAATCTTTGCTTCTCGCAGTGGAGGTATCTTTATCGAACCTACAAAGAATGCGTTGGGCGCAGGCAAATTTCCAAGCATATTCCCTTATCCGGAGAACGAGGAAAGTTTGAATCAGAACTTTCCTGGTCAGCATGACATCACAGCAAAAGTATTTTGGGATAAATAAATTTAAAAAAAAATATGAAAAACAATATCATTCAATTTTTAATATTGGCTTTGGTTGTGGTATCTGTCCAATCATGCCAGAAATCTACGGAGGGAGATTCAAAAGCTGCCGCCGTTGTCCTGCCATTTTTACATGAGAAGCGTATGCAAGATTCTTATATTTATGGATTGGGAAATGCAACCTTGGTTCAAGATTTGCCTGCAGTCGTAGCTGTTTTGGTAGATACAGTTTATGGAATGGAAGGCGGTAGAGGAGGAAGAACCGGTTCTGATACTTTGGAAATTAAAAAAGAAAATTGGGAGGCTGCTCCTAATCTAACCAAAGTGGGAGGTTCTTCGATAAACTATTGTGCTTTCAATAAAGGAGGTTACAAAGTTTGTGTTGGTTCTAATATCGTAGTTGCTGGTCCAATCGCTGATCCTGGTCCTACTGCATTGGAAGGAACATATAAAAGAACATCCAATGGATATCTTCTTGAAGTAAAGAAAGTATTTGATGGAGTTTATGTGTTAGGAAATCCAGGAGGAGCTGCTTCAGTAGCCTATAATCCTTATTTGATGTACAACCACAAGAGTGCAACCGGTGGGGATGAACTTAGATTCCCTGTTCAAACAGATCTTTGTCATGGAGGACTGAGATTGGTAAGCCCTACAGCTCCTGTTGCGTTAACGGCAGCAGAATATGATGCTTATCCACCTATCATTTCTTCTACAGCACCATTGACCTTCCAATGGAAGGTATTTGAATTTTCAAGTGCTAGCGGTTCTGCAGTGCATCCTGATGCAGCTTTGTGCAATTGGGGTCATACAGCAGTTAGAACTTTTGTAAAGCAGTAAAAATTTAGTCTTACTAAATATTTTAGATAAGCCTCAATGTTTCGTTACATTGAGGCTTGTCTATTTAATAAAAGTTTGAAAGGGAAAGTAATCTTGGTTTTTGGAGTTATTGAAGACGCAATAATAAGACGGATTCTATTCTATAATTCAATAAAGAGTAAAACCTAATGGAGATTTCAACGTTTTTGTCATATTGTTATGTTGTTTAGACCATCAGAAAAAAAAATTGGAGTATTAGGAGCAGGGCAACTGGGAAAGATGCTTATTACAGAAACAGCCCATTTAGATATTGAGTTATCCTTTTATGATTCCGACCCCAATGCTCCGGCTGCAAAGCATTCTCGCAAATTCTTCTGTGGTGATTTGATGGATAAGGAGAGTGTGTTTGATTTTGGTATGGATCATGACATCATCACAATAGAGATAGAGCATGTTTCGGTTGAAGCTCTGGAATTGCTTGAACAGAGCGGGAAACAAGTGTATCCACAATCTCATGTTTTAAAAATGATTCAAGATAAAGGATTGCAAAAATCTTTTTTGGATGAGCATAAAATTCCAACTGCTCCTTTTTTTTTATGTGAAGATTTGAAAGATATTTTGTTATTGATTGAAGCAAATAAAATGAACTTTCCTTTTGTTCAAAAAACAAGAAAAGGAGGCTATGATGGCAAAGGAGTCCAAATAATTCATAATGAACAAGAATTGAATAAACTTTGGGATTTGCCTTCAGTTATAGAACGTAAAGCAGATATTGAAGTAGAGATAGCTGTTATCATTGCGAGAAGCGTGAGTGGAGAAATTGCTGTTTATCCTCCGGTATCAATGGACTTTCACCCTGAGGCCAATCTTGTAGAATGGGTTGTTTATCCTGCAGAAATAAGTGAAGAAATAAAAGAGCGTAGTTTGGAATTGGCAAAGCAATGTGCTCAGAGATTGAACCATGTAGGACTATTGGCTATTGAAATGTTTGTCAATCGTGATGGTTCAATATGGATAAATGAGATGGCACCAAGACCTCATAATAGCGGTCATGTGAGTTTGAACAATGGTGCTGTTAGTCAGTTTGAAAATCACATTCGTGCCATACTTGATCTTCCTTTGGGAAATGCAATTGGAAATCTAGAGACCATTATGATCAATGTACTTGGTGAAGCAGGGCATGAAGGAATTGCAGTTTATAATAATTTAAATCAACTTTTATCTGATTCTCATGTTCATCCTTTTTTATATGGTAAGGAGAAAACCAAACCCTATAGAAAAATGGGACACATCAATATTACGGGAGATCATATAAAAGATATTAAATCAAAAGCCAAATGGATCAAACAAACTCTTCAAGTCATCAGCTCCAAGTTGGGGTAATTATGGGCTCAGATACTGATCTAAAAATAATGCAAGACGCATCCCGCATTTTAGATCAATTTGAGGTGGAACATGAGATAAGAATAATTTCTGCTCACAGAACACCGCTTCAAATGATCCAATATGCACAAGAGGCTCAGTCAAGAGGAATTAAAGTTATAATAGCAGGGGCGGGAGGAGCAGCTCATTTGCCGGGAATGATAGCCTCTGTCACAGGCTTACCTGTTATAGGAGTTCCAATAAAATCTTCCAATTCGATAGATGGATGGGACAGTCTGCTGTCCATTTTACAAATGCCTAACGGCGTTCCTGTAGCAACTGTGGCGGTCAATGCAGCTAAAAATGCAGGCTTATTGGCTGTCCAAATTCTTGCCTTGGGCAATCCAACTTTGGATCAAAAAATGAAAGACTATAAAACCTGTATGCAGGAGTTGGTAAAATCAAAAGACGAACAGGTCAGAACTACTTTCTCTCATCGAAAGCCCGAATAATTTTTCCAAAGTCATCGGCAATCAAACTTGCACCACCCACCAATACGCCATCAATATCGGGCTGTGTTGCTAAGCCATCAGCATTACCGGCTTTGACACTTCCTCCATATAAAATTTTTAATTGCTTTGCTACAGACTCATTGTACAACTTATTTATGCAATTACGAATGAATTCGTGCATCATTTGAGCCTGTTCATTTGTCGCTGTTAGTCCGGTTCCAATAGCCCAAATGGGTTCATAAGCGATAATAATATTTGCAATGGAATCTGCAGGAAGTTTGGTTAATGCAATATCCAATTGATTCTGAACAAATTCATATTCATTGTTATTTTCTCTAACTGATTTGGGTTCTCCGCAGCATAATATGGCTTTCAAATTTTTGGATAACAGCTGTTGCAGTTTAGAGTTAATCAACGAGTCTTCTGTAGAATTCCTTTCTCGACGTTCGCTGTGCCCAATAAGCACGTAACTGCATTGCAGATCAGAACACATGGATGCAGAAATCTCACCGGTGTATGCACCCTGCTCTTGCTCGCTGCAATCTTGAGCTGCAAGTTTGAGGTTGAGTTGGTTCGAATATATAGATTGTTGTGCAGACTGTAAATGAGTAAATGGAGGACAAATCACAACCTCAGTATTATGTGTGGTAAGGTAAGGCTTAAGTTGATCGATAAAATTTGATGTGTTTGATGGCAAAATGTTCATTTTCCAATTGCCTGCAACGATTGATCGTTTAGTCATTTGTAGGAACTTTTTAGAATGATAAAATGATGCAAGTTAAAAAAAATAAATAAAACCATTCTTGTGTAATTAGACAGCCTTTCATATTGGTATTCGGGATCAAACTTTATAATGGTTTGAGAGTTATTTTAAAATGAAATTTGGAGCTGTGCAAGCTAATAATCCAATTGATTTTAGCTTGCCTCAAACTAGGTCGTTTTTGAATCAGTGCGGAACAAACTCAAAATTTACAGTCTTTACAGGGGGAACCGGATGGTCGGACCCGAGATGGAAAAAAGTTCTGCCCAAATTGAACTCCGGGCAGTCCGGCCTTGAGGCTTATTCCAACTTTTTTCGTTCTATTGAGTTCAATGGCAGTTTTTATAAACTTCCTGAGGAACATCAAATTCAAACCTGGTTAAAAGACTGTCCTGACCATTTTAAGTTTTGTCCCAAACTATCTCAGTCCATATCTCAATCTCGTGACCTTGCTTGTCAACAAAGCATTTGGGAAGAATGGAATGAATTGACGGCAAGCTTAAAGGAGAGATTGGGCAGCTGTTTTATCCAGCTCCCCGAAAGATTCAAGCGATCCGAATTGAAAACTTTGGAAAGACTTCTTTGTTTTACTAGAATTGACTTTCCTTTACTCTGGGAATT
>DEQQ01000044.1 GCA_002360455.1 Saprospiraceae bacterium UBA3362 | reverse complement strand
TTTTACTCAAGAATTCTTGGACTATGTTGGTCAATTTCATACATTAAGATTTATGGATTGGGCGAAGCCATTGGATGGTAATCGTGGACATGCGGACAATGATCACAATATAGTTGAAATTACTGATTATCCAAAAGATAATGCTCTATTTAAATCTTTTGATCATGTAATTAACATGAAGGATTATATAAGAATTTGTAATCTTGTAAAATCTAATCCTTGGATTTGTTTTCCTACATTTGCTAGCGATGCTTTGGTGAAAAATTTATATGATCTAATTTCATTAAATTTGGATACATCCTTGGTTTTATATTGCGAAACAGGGAATGAGATTTGGTCGAATGATTATCATAGTGAAATTATATATAATAGAGCCGGCAGGGTACATAAAATATTAGATTCCCTAAATAATATTTCTCAAAAAAAATTGAAATTAAAAAAAGTACTTAGTGCTCAGGCAGTAAATAGTGCTAATTTTTTTGGGACAAACCTCCGATACTACAAGGAACAGAGCAATGATAAAAATCCAGATATTATTGCTATAGCTCCTTATTTTGGTGGGGAAATAAGCGACACAGATAATCTGAGTAGAGTGATCCATTGGAATTTAGATTCTGTTTTTCTTCAATTAAGCAATAATCCATTGATCGTCAATGCTGCAGATTCTGATTTTAATTATATTGCCCAAATCCAAAGTTATCAAAATGTTATGCGAAACAATAATGATTATCAAAATATAGAATTGGTATTATATGAAGCAGGACAAAGTATAGTAAATCCAAATAATCCATTCATCACTAATCTGCAAATCCAAGCAAATCGTGATGATAAAATGGATGGTGCTTACACCATTTATCTACAGAAATTGAAAACTCTAGGTATTCAAAACATTATGCTTTACAACTCTCATGGTAAATTTACTAAGTATGGTTCTTGGGGTCTCAAAGAAAGATTTACAGATCCAGATTCAATCTCACCAAAATACAGAGCAGTGAAGAACATGTCAAATCAGAATTAGGAGCTAAATTAACACAGCTTTGCAATGCAGTTAATCAAGAGCTATGGTCAGATCTTTTGTTTGATTTTTTCTCTAGTTTACGGAGTATTAGGACAAGATTTTAAACAAGAAATTACTTTTAAACATATTGCTTCAAGTGAAGCTATGCCAAGAAAGTTGTTCAATCAACTTTTGGTGGATTCTCGAGATATGCTTTGGTTAGCAACTACAGATGGGCTTTATTCATTTGATGGAAAAGAATTTCTTGAGCACAAAGCTTATAAAATTGCAAGAAATTCATTTTGCAATAGGAGGATAACTGGCTTATTGGAAGATCGATATGGACAGATATGGTGCGGGACCGAGAGCCTGGCTAAATACGATCCGAATACGAATACTTGGTCTAGCTATTTTGCAACCATTAAAGGAAATGATTTACTATTGGACTACATAGTACCTTTTTACATAGATGATAAAGATAAGGTGTATTGCTATATTGGAAAATTTGGACATATTGCCTATTTTGATCCATGCTTTGGCACATTTCATGATTATAAAATTGGTAGTTCAGATGATTTTCCAAGTATATCTGTAAATAGAAAATTTACTACTATAGATAGTATTTGGTGTTTTGATCAGAAAAAATCATTTGTTTTGTATTACAAGAATTCTACTAATGAATGGAAGGATAAAAAATATGACATAGAATATAATAAAAAATCAGTTGGTGTTATATACTATAACATAATCGATGATGAGAATGTGTGGGTCTGCTCTGAAAGGGGCTTGTTTGTATTGAATTCGATGAGCGGAGAAGTAACAAGAGTACCATTGTCAACTCAAAATGATGTTTCAGTTCCAACATCGGTATTTATTCATGATTCATTTGCAATTGTATCCACTTTTAACGACGGATTGGTCGTACTAAATAAGCATAATAGACAGATTCTTTCATCAATTAAAAATTTGAATGGTGAAGATTACGAACCCACTAGTAATTCAATCAACAGAGTGATTGTCGATAAGCAGAATAAAAATTTAATAATAGCAGGGAAAGCATTTGTGGATATTGCAAATATCGAAACTAGAAAGTTTAAATTCATTAGATTTCCTACTCAATTTCCATTAGAAGAGAAATATTATATTACCCCAACGGAGGACTCAGGCTTAATCTTAAGTGATGGAATAGAAAACTATCACTATATGGATAATTCTGGAAATTTTAAATCTTTAGAAATTGTAATTGGCTCACATAACAATAACTTACTAGACAATAAGAAAGATTCTTGGAAGAGAAAGCATATTAGATTGCCAAGTGGATTTATCAATATTAGTGATGCTTATATATGGAGACCAAAGTCAATGATCAAGCCTTTGTTTTCTTCTTCCTATGGAAATGATTCCTATTTATTATTGGATAATATTCAATTATTGAAATTAAGTTCTCCTGGAGCAGAGGAGATAAAAATAAAAATGCCTAAATCTTTTAATGTAAGCTATCCCACAGTATTAGGAATTTTGCCTAATCAAGATTTAATTTTATCTACCAATAGAGGATACATACAGGCTAGAATTACAAAAGATTCATTGAGCGAAAAAGCAATAATAAAAAAACACTCAGGCTCTATAATTTCTATAGCAAATTCCAATTATAAAAATAAAGTCTATATGGCAACGGGCCAAGAATTATATTTTTATGACTTTCAAAAGATGGCAATTGATTCTGTTGTTTTTCCTTTTTCGGAACTAGATAGACCAACAATTTCATCCATTTTTCTGGATAGTAGCAGCAATTTGTGGGTTTCTACAAATGCTGGAATTTATAGATTTGACTCGAGTAAGTTTGTTGGTAAATATTCTTCGTTGGATTTGCTTCCTTCTACAACCTTTAGTGCAGAAAATATTGCTCAAATCAATAGTCAAAATTTAGCATTTGGAACTACTGATGGTATTCTGATAATAGATCCAACTACCATTGAAGATAAAAACCCCTTAAAAAAATTGATGATCAAATCGTTTAAAGTGAATGACACTCAAGATTCTAGATTCCTTTATGCTATTTCACATCAATCCTTAAATTTGAAATATGCAGAGAGCTCTTTTATGCTTGACTGCATGGTGAGTGATCTAGTTTCTCCAAAAAATTATATAGTAGAATATAAGTTAAAAGGATTTGATGAAAACTGGATAAAATCTACAAATCCAAGCAATATCAGGTATTCGAATTTACCTTTTGGTAAATATATACTTTCAATTCATGCTTTAAATACAGAAGGACAAGTTAGTTCCGAGCCAATAGAATTGAAAGTAAATATCGCTCCACCATGGTATCATACTTATTGGTTTCGATTTTTAATGGTACTTTCGTTTGCGGCTATAGCTTATTCAATTTATTTATTGTGGAAGAGGAGATTACAGGAAAAATATCGAATAGAACTTGAAAAAAAACAATTAATTGAGGAAGAACGAAAAAGAATTGCCAGAGACATGCACGATGACTTGGGCTCAAGCCTATCAGCACTCAACTTGATTTCGGCCAATTTAAAACAGGGATTACGATCATCTTCCGACTTATCTCAACAAAAAGATGTTGATAAAATCCATTCGATAAGTCAGCGCCTCAATTTCAATATACGTGAGATCATCTGGACAACAAACACCTCAAACGACAATATGGAGTCATTGATCTATTTTATTCAAAGATTTGTGAATGAAACCAAAGAATTAATCTATAGAAACATCGAAATAATTTCTCCGGAAAACATCCCAGATATTGAACTATCAGCGGCTGTTAGAAAGAAAATTTATCTCATTTGCAAAGAAGCTATTCACAATGCTTTAAAACATACAAAGGGAAAAATAATAATAAGTATAAAAGCAATAGAACCGAAGCATTTTATTTTTACCATATTGGATGAAGGTCCGGGTTTTAACATAGGTCAATTACTAAACAGAGCAGGGAATGGAATATTCAATATGAAAGAAAGAGCGAAAAGCTTAAATTCATCTGAATTCACAATCGAAAGTAGTCCCAATTCAAATACAATTGTTACTCTTTCAATATCCTTCTAATTATCTGCCATAATATTTGTTCAAGGCTTCCACTCTAGTGTTTACATGCAATTTTTGATAAATATTGCTAATATGATTTTTTACGGTTTTTATACTAAGAAAAAGTTCATAAGCAACTTCTTTCTCCATTTTTCCCTTGGCAATCATTTGAATTATCTCGTTTTCTCTATTGGTTAATAAATGCGTTGCAGGTTGATTTTCTCTTGCAGAATGATTGAAATACATTGTTACTTTCCTGGCGATTTGAGGGCTCATAGGTGCACCTCCTTCAAACAGTTCAATAATGGCATTTGCTATACCTTCAATAGGAGCTGATTTTAAAATATAGCCGTTCGCACCCGCTCTTAATGCATCAAAAACCTTTTCATCCTCATCATAAATAGTTAGTACTAAAAATAAAGTATTATTATCTTTTTCTCTAACTTTTGAAATAAATTGAGACCCGGTCATTACATTTTGGCCTAAGTTCAAATCAATTAAAAAGATATCAGGCTTAACTGAATTAGGATTAAAAAAATCCTCTGATCTTGGATACACTTCAAGCACTTCTATGTTTCCTGCTTTAGGAAGAAAATCTGCCAAAGATTCAGCGTATTCTAACTCATTTTCAATTATACTAATTTTTATCATAAGCCCTTAGCAGTTTTCAATCAATTGATTTACAAGTTCTTAAATTAATTCAAGAAAAAAATAACTTTCAAAAATAATAAAATTTATCTTCTTAAATTACTTTTTCAAAAGGAAAGTAAAAGCGAAATTAGGACATAAGTCCTATTGCGGCTGCTTTGCTTCACCCAATATCTTTACAACGATATTGTAAAACCCTTTTTAAGCTTCGCTATGATCAGTCATAATATGGATTGTGTCATTCTTTCCTTTGTATTGGGATGTGTTTTAATTGTATTGATCTACCATCTGATCCTTTATTTCTTCTTAAGGGATAAGCTGTATGTATATTTTTGCACCTACTTAGTTTTTGTTATTCTATTTATTCTTAGCTCAAATTATTTCCTATCAAAGTTACAATTAACTGGCTTAAATTATGAGAATTACTTGCTTATCCATGAATTATTTGCCCAAACAATGTTTGGAAGCTATATACTCTATGTTATGCAAGCTTTTGGCTTTAATAAAAACCAGCATTACTTAATATGGAAGCTAAGCAGAGCACTATTTTCCGGCATTATTTTGTACATAGTTATATTTCCTTTAACCTACCATAAAAATTATTCGGATCATATTTTCCTTGCCAATAGAATATTCTTATTCATTATGGGTTCATGGCTTATAATAAGTTCATTCAAAATAAAAAATAACCCGGTAATAAAATACATTCAACTTGCTACGATTATATATTTTCTTTTAACATTAGCCAGCTTTATCGTTTTGACATTCAATATAATGAGTGAAGGAGTGTTGCCTCTGATGTTAGTAAAACTTGCCATTATAATTGACTTAGTAATATTCTCTGTAGCTTTAGCCAAACGATCTCATGAAAAAATTTTGGCAGTACAAGAAAAACTACATACCAAACAATTGGAATTACAATCTATAGAGCATCACCATGAGATAAAAATGAGAGGACTTCAAAACAAAGAACGACAAAGAATCTCTATGGATCTGCATGATGATTTAGGAGCAACTATTACGAGTTTGAAGTTTATTACGAATTCAGGAAAAAAAGATACAAACGGAGATGCTAATTCACATTATAAAAGATATGAAAAAATAGAAAATATTTGTGGTCAAGTTTTGGATTCTATCAGTGATTTGATTTGGTCACTATCTTACAAAGAGGATAATTTAGGAACACTGGAGAAGAAGATTTCTGATTATATATTTGAATGCAATCAACTGAATTCTATTAAGTATTACATTGATATACCTGATAAGGAAATATATCTAGATAAATCAAGTTTTAAGAATTTGTGGCTTATCATAAAGGAAGCAATAAATAATATTCACAAACATTCTGGAGCGAATTCTGCAAGTATTTCGATAAAACTTACGTATAATAATTTACAATTATCAATAGTTGATAATGGGAGTGGAATTCAATCTTCAGGCATTGCAGGAAACGGATTAAAAAATATTCAGAATCGTGTGAAGTCTTTGCAAGGATCTCTTATTACTATTAGCAATTTTAATGAAGGGACAAAATATAATATAGAAATCCCACTACCTAATATTAGCGATTGACACATTAAAAATAATACCTCAACTTTGTATCATAATTATGACAAGAGTAATAATATATGAAGATAATAAATTGCGGCGAGAGGCTCTAATAGAATTAATAGAGTCTCATGCAAATTTTATTTTGGTTGGTGCAGAATCGGATTGTAGAACAATGAGTGTTGATCTAGAGAATAAAAACCCAGATCTCATATTATTGGATTTGAATATGCCATATTGTGATGGATTCGAAGGATTAAAGATTATTAAGAGTGAATCGCCATCCACAAAAGTAATTATTCAAACAATACATGATGAGCCTGAAAAAATTATGACTTGTATAAAGTTGGGAGCAGAAGGTTATATATTAAAAAAAGAAGGTCCTGAGAAAATTCTACAAGCGATAGATGATGTTCTGCATGGTGGTGCCAATCTTACACCATCAGTAGCGATGGAAATATTGCGATCAATATCCAAAGAAAATTCTAGCAAGCCAGTGTATATACTTTCAGAACGAGAGAGAGAAGTGTTAAGTTGTCTAGCAAATGGAAATAGTTATAAGATGATTGCTGATGAGTTAAATATATCTTATGCTACAGTAAACACACATCTTAAAAAAATTTATGAGAAGTTGAAAGTCCATTCTGCTACTGAAGCAATAAAGATTTTTTATAATTAAAGTAAATAAGTTATTAAACAAATAAATCATGAATAGAATTTGCAAATTACTAGTATTAATCTTTTGTGGATTTTCTTGTTCGGATTCGTTTGAGCCTAATATAGAAGATTATTTTGGGAATTATATTGTTCAAAAAGATTGTTCACCAGTAATTGATAGTATAGAGATTAGAATTATGCCATCTTCAGTAAATAACAGGGTTACTATACACAATCTTCAAGGACAAAGAAGTCAGATTTATGCGGATATAGATAAATCATGCTTTACTATACCAAGGCAAAATTTTAAGACATTAGGTCCGCCTTCTCTTGACATTTCTGGCTCAGGAAATTATGATGGTAAGTTATTGCACATCCACTATAATACTATCTATAATGGAGGTAAATATGAGTTAAAGACAGAAAAAAAATATTGTTATCAAAAAATTTGAAAAAAGAAGATTCATGATAAATACAAATACTTTAAATGCGGGAAAGTTGTTAGTACTTGAAATAATGTAGTTGCTGATAGTCAGAATTTGATTACTGCAGGCAGTAGCTTCAATGCGAATGTTGCTACTGATTTTGAATTCAATATTTAAAAAACATAAAAAAATGAAAAATTTATTCTTCTTATTTCTAAGCATTATATTGATTAGTTCTTGTTCAAAAGACAAGACGGATCCAATTCCTGACAGGAATAAATTTCTTGCAAGCTATTCAGTCATAGAAAACTGTCCAAGTGGTAATTCGAATTATGACATCAGCATTACTACATCTGCAGAAAATGAATCGACTATACTTATCTCTAATTTTCTTGGATTTGGTGCTATAGCGAAAGCTACTGTGAGTGGAACAAATCTGACTATTCCAAATCAGATTGTTAACATTCAAGGAAACAGTGTTACGATTAATTCTGGTTCTGGATCTCTTAATGGTACTCTCTTAACAATGGCTTATGGTTATTCATTTAATAACCAGACTGAAAATTGTTCTATGAATTGTACGAAGAAGTGAAAATAATAATCAATAAGAAATTGGAGATAATATGATTTTAAATTTTGTAATGATAAATTTATGGATAATAATAATTGTTGTTATACAACCAATATTTGCTCAAGAACCAATAATTATTAAGCCTATTAAAAAGCTTGATAGCCTAAAAGGTAATATTCAATTGGATTCTCCCTTTTATGTTACAAGGTTAGATTTAAAACTAAGTAATGAAGAACTTGTAATTATTCAAGAAATAAAAGAACTGGATGATAAGTTAATTTTAATTGGTCAAAATCATTATTTTATTACTGATTTAACATTTACTCTAGGTCCCTATCAACATAACGGCAATGTTGAAATTCTGAATAGTTTGATTTATTCAATTTCTAATGGCAAATTAATTAGAAGGAGGATAGATGGAACTACTCAAATTATTAAACACCTTGACCATATGGAAATAGGAAATCGTCACTGTGGACCTAGATCCAATACTGTTGAAACAGTATTAGCACCTCAAATACTTGGTACATGGAAAGACTGCTTAGTATTTTCAAATTTTAATTGTGATAATCTAGGTTTATTTGGAAAGAAATGTTTTGGACAAGAAGTATGTATTTATAATCCCATTTCGGGAAAAACGAATCGAATTTACGATAAGGAAGGAACAAGTTATGATTTTAACAAAAGGAGGGTAGTTTTTGACAATAATTATATTTATCTGGTTGCAAAATCAATATGTGGGGGATATCAGTTCATAATTTTAGATGAGGAAAAGACAATACATCAACATTTTGTCTCTTCCTTTGAAATTGATGAAGTGATTAAATTTAATAATAAGTTTTTTTACGCAAGTAATGGAAAATTGATCGTGCAAAATGATTTTTTGCAATTTTTACCAAGGAATGAACTTAATTACGAGATATCAATTAAATCAAATATTGATGAATGGAAAAAATTTAGAATTTTCTATGCATTAAGTGACAAATTATACTTTATCAAAAGAAATGCAAGAAAAATCGAGCTATGTTATTTTAATAATACTAATTTAAATATAACTTGCAATTCGATTGACGCTAGAGTCCCTTTTGATAATGGGGAAGAATTTAGATTAGTTAACTCAAATCTTGCTATTCCTAGTTCAATAATTCCAATTAGTAGTGGAATTATCAACCTAAATAGTGAATTTAAATGTTATTCTTTCAATGGAAAAAGGCCATATTCTATTCTCAATACCAATAAAGGAATAATTGGCTTAGAGAATAATAGTGAGGGCAACTTTTTAAAAAAATACGTTAGTGAATATGGAGAAGCGATTTTTAATTTTAGTCCAAACATGGATAGAGAACAACTTAGTAACGGTATATTATTTAGGTATAAAGGACATCTTTTTGCAATAATCCAACGCCTTCATTTGCGAAGTCGTAATAATGAACACACTGGAATTATATACAATCTTGACTATTTAAATAATTAAATATGAATATGTATCATTTTGTTTTGTCAATTATTTTTTGTACAATTTTTAATCTCACTGCCCAATCCTCCTGGCAATCCATAAACAGCGCTGGAGGATCAAGCGCACTTATACAAGGAAAACAAATCCACTTTAGTATAGGACAAGGGGTTTCCAGCGGAACATCAAATCCTTCTAAGCAGATTCAAGGATTTCAATATATATATTTTAAATCTAAGACCACTACTAATGAAACTGATCGTAGCTCGATTCGCTTGTATCCCAATCCTGCAAAAGATATCATTCACTTCAGAAATGAAGACATTCAAAATGGTAGAATAGAAATATACAATATGTCGGGCCAAAGAGTTTTAAAAATGGAATTTAATAGTAGCCAAACTCAAGTTGATGTTAGCAGCCTTAATCCAGGTAGTTATCTATTTTCCTTTATTCAGGAACAATCTATTTTCAAACAAATTATAGTCATTCAATAAAAAATCAAATATGAAAAATTCTAAGTTTCTAATTCTAATGCTAATTAGCATTTTCATTTCTAACTTGGCATCAGGCCAGACAAACCCAAAGGTTTTCTCCTATCAAGCAGTAATAAACAATACGGATGGATCTCCTTATGCGAGTAAGTTGATTAATTTTAAATTTTCGATTACTAAAAATGGAAGTAATGTTTACACCGAAGTTCACTTAGGTGTTAATACTTCAAAATTAGGTCAAGTCAATCTTAATCTTGGTCAGGGATCTGTATTGTTAGGAAATTTTAATTCGATAGATTGGGCTAATGGTCCATATTCAATTACTTCTGAAGTGCAGTATGAAGGATCAAGTTCTTACGAACTTTATTCCATCACAGATTTGAAATCAGTGCCTTATGCGAATTATGCAGATAAAGCGGGGAATGGTATTAATGAAGTAAATTTTAATTCTTCTAATAATATGCTTACGATCAATGGAACTTATTCAGTCGATTTATCTAGTTTGAAAAGTAGTGGTGCAAGTGGAGCAGCTGGCGGTGATTTGAGTGGATCCTATCCAAATCCAACAATTGCAAATGATCGAATTACCAGTGAAAAGATATTGGACGGTACTATTCAATCTAAAGATATTGCATCGGGAGTAATTCCAACAAGTCTTCCTATCAGTGGAAATGCAGGTGGTGATCTAAGTGGTACTTATCCAAATCCAACAATTGCAAACAGTAAGATTAATTCTTCAAAAATTTTAGATGGCTCGATTCAATCCATTGATATTGCTTCTGGAGTTATTCCTACACAAATTAATGGAGATGTATTTGGACCTCTCAATGGCAATGTCAGCGTGAATGGAATTAAAGGAAATAAAATATCAAGCACTTTTCCAGGATCAAATCAAATTTTAAAATTTATTAATAATGTTTGGACACCTAGTCCAGATCTTGGAATAACTATACCTCACACAGCTACATATACCAACTCTAGTATCTTCAATTTAACGAATACTCAAGGAAATATCATGGTTATGTCTACAACTAATCCATCAGCTCCAAGTGTAGGCATAACATCTGCTTCTAATGCAATTTTAGTAACATCAAGCTCATCAGTACATCCTGCAATTCATGCAAAACAAACAGGAAATATCGCAACTATATATGGTGAGGCATTTAACGGAGGAAACAGTACTGGAATATATGGAAAAGGATCAGCTCAAGGATTTGCAGGATTTTTTAGTGGAAATGTTTCTATAATTGGAGCATTAATTGCTCAAGTCAAAAATTTCAAAATTGATCATCCACTTGATCCTGCTAATAAGACATTAACTCATACAAGTATCGAATCACCAGATATGATGAATATCTACAACGGAAATATAATTTGTGATTCCAACGGACTTGCAATAGTAGAATTGCCAGAATATTTTGATGCTTTAAACAAAGATGTAAAATATAATCTTACTTGTATTGGTTCCTTCTCTCCTGTGTTTATAAAAGAGAAAGTAAAAGGAAATAAATTCATTATTGCAGGTGGAATCCCTGGCTTAGAAGTCTCTTGGCAAGTTAGTGGAATAAGACAAGATGCTTTTGCCAATAAATTCAGGAGCAAGATCGAAGAATGGAAAAAAGATGAAGATCGAGGTTACTACATTAGTCCAGAATCATTTAATCTGGATGAAAGTAAATCAATGCATCGTAATATGATTCCTGCTCAATCGTCAACTTTGCCTAATGGTAATTAGAGAAAATTCAACTTCTTTGTTATGAAATTATTCCTGTATCTCACCTTTTTGATAGGTCTGTTTTCTGAGCACATGTATTCACAATCCTTCAAAGTACATAATTCTAATTTATGTGGCTTTTCAGTCCAAGTGCCAGAGGATGCCACCGTATATGCTGAGACTGCAGATTATGGCATAGTGTTTAGATCGGAGTATTGGCAGAAAATGCTATGCTTTACTCCAACATCATTTATCAACCCTGCTTCTTTATCAGATTCAGAATTGGGCAATTTTCTAATGATGAATAGCATGAGTCCAGTAGAAACAAGTTCTTTGATAGAAGGCAAGTATAGAGTACAGAAAATAAAAATGACTAACGGTCAAGAATCCTATGCTGGTTATTGCATTTTTAGATCTTGGAATGCTACTAAAGGCATTGCAATTATTATGATGTATGTTGAGGTTAATGGATTTGGTGAAAAATTGCAAACATTTGCTTTGGAGTATGCTAAGGGATTTAACAACAGTTCTTATAAAATGATCAATCCTTTGGCTCAAAGTCAAAATGCAACTGAAGAAACGATAACTAGCTATAATCAGCCAGCTTCATCTAATTCGCCCAGTTATATTACTAAATATGCTAAATATTTAACTCCTGCTAAAGACAATAAAAAGAGACCAAAAAACTTATTAAGTGGTGTTTATTTAAATGCATCCAATCTTGCATCAAGTAGCTATTCTGATGGAAGTACTGCTTATATGATAGGCAAGTATTACTATATCTTTTTATCCAACGGAGCTTATTGTAGTATCAAAGCAGGATTTAATTCAAGTTTTAGAGAGGGAACAATTGTAGATAACAGTGAAGAAATTATGGATTATGGGAATTGGTATATGGGAGATGTTGAATTTGATGGTGCGATAAAAAATACAGTATTCCTAAAATCTCTAAAAAATAGTTCACCCACTTATAAGCAATGGCTTTATCATACTTTTCTATACGGCCAACCGATTCTTTATGATCGAGAATTGGAAAAAGTTAATGAGATGTATAAGTTTACTACCAAAATAAAGCTAACAAAGATAGAAGATGAGTAATAATTGGCTGCACCAACTATTAAAAGGTCGATAACATCCAAAATAAATCAATAAATGCTCTCTTCACACTCTCCCCCTAATTTTTTGCATTGGATTTTTGATAACTGTCTTTGAGTCCAACAGTTTTATTAAAAACGACTTTGGCCTCGGAGCTGTCTCTATCCATACAAAAATAGCCGTGCCGTAAAAACTGATATGACTTCCCTATTGCAGTATCGGTCTTTAAGAAATTTTCAATCTTTGCATTCGGAATGGTTATAAGACTATCCGGATTTATGTAATCTTTAAAATCACCTTGCTGATCATTAGGATCTTCAACTCGGAACAATCTATCGTACAATCTGACTTCTGCATCACTACATGATTTTGCATCTACCCAATGAATTACAGATTTTACTTTGATGCCTGATTGATCATTGCCACTTTTGCTATTGGCGACATAGCTACAAAGTATTGTTTTTATACTTCCATCTGTATTCAGTTCGACGGATTCACATTTTACGATATAGGCACCTTTGAGTCTTACCATCTCTCCAGGACTCAATCGGTGATATTTTGGAGGCGGTTGCATCATAAAGTCCTCTGATTCGATATAACACATATTAGAGAAACTC
Organism: Saprospiraceae bacterium UBA3362; assembly: GCA_002360455.1. GTDB lineage: Bacteria > Bacteroidota > Bacteroidia > Chitinophagales > Saprospiraceae > Vicinibacter. The sequence goes on along the minus strand of DEQQ01000044.1, from coordinate 86,949 downwards.
ATTATATGTTTTCCTGCAGTTTCATCTTCCGGATTATTGTCTATTTCTAAGTCCTCGCGATGATCTTCGGGCAGGTTGATTATTTTAAGTAAAATCGGATGCAGTACCACCATTACTCGAGTAGCTTTCTTATTGAGGTCATCTCTTATAGCAAATTCAAGCAGAGACAGATCGATCACATTCTCTCTTCTTGCAACTCCCACCATTGTCGCAAAATTGCGAATGGATTCCGGAGTATATCCTCTTCTTCTAAATCCTGCAATAGATGGCATCCTCGGATCATCCCATGAAGAAACAATATTCTCTTTTACCAGTTGGAGAAGTTTGCGCTTGCTCATTACAGTATAACTCAAATTAAGTCTTGCAAACTCTATCTGTCGCGAAGGAAACAGTTTAAGCTCATGGATAAACCAATCATACAATGGTCTGTGATTTTCAAATTCCAAGGTACAGATGGAATGAGTTATCCCTTCTATTGCGTCCGACTGTCCATGAGCAAAATCATACATAGGATAAATACACCACTGCGTTCCTGTTCTGTGATGTGGAGTAAACAAAATACGATATAAAATCGGATCTCGCATGTGCATATTGGGAGAGGCCAAATCAATTTTTGCACGAAGGGTTTTTTCGCCCTCTTTATATTTGCCCTCTTTCATCTCTTGAAACAATTTCAAGTTTTCTTCTACAGTTCTATCTCTATATGGACTGGGCTTTCCAGGTTCTGTCGGACTTCCTTTTAGAGCTGCTACTTCTTCGCTATTGAGGTCATCCACATAGGCCTTTCCTTCTTTGATCAGTTGCAATGCAAATTCATACAATTGTGGAAAATAATCTGAAGCATAATACAATCTGTCTTCCCAATCAAAGCCAAGCCACTTGATATCTTCCTGAATCGATTCTACAAACTCAACATCTTCTGTCACCGGATTGGTATCATCAAATCTAAGATTGGTCTTGCCGTTATATTTTTGGGTCAATCCAAAATTAAGGCAAATGGATTTCGCATGACCTATATGCAAATATCCATTAGGTTCCGGAGGAAAACGAGTATGGATTCTGCCACCATGTTTCCCTTCACGAATATCTTGTTCTATTATTTCTTCAATAAAATGATTGTTCTTTTGTTCCATACTTTTTCTTCTTAACAATTACATTCTTTCCGGCATACTGATGCCCAAACATTCCATGCCGTGTTCTAATGTCTGTGAAACATTTTTACACAAAGCTATTCTATATTTTTTTAATTCTTGTGTTTCTGCATTTAATATTCTGCAATCATGATAGTACTTATGAAAATCCTTGGCTAATGCATAGCAATAATTTGCTAGTTTTGAAGGATCCAACAGTTCGGCTGTTTCTTGCAACACAGAGGGATAATCCAATAATTGTGTGATGACTACCTTCTCCTGCGGATGGATTGGAATCTGAGAAATAGACCAATTCTCTACTTCCCCTGCTTTGCGTAATATGGATTGAATTCTAACGTAAGCATTAACAATATACGGCCCGGTATTTCCCTGCATATCTACAGATTCTTTTGGATTAAAAATCATTCTTTTCTTATAGTTTACTTTGAGAATAAAATATTTCAAAGCTGACATCCCTATCTTATAAAAAATTTGATTTTTTTCCTCCAAAGATAACTCGGCGAGTTCTCCTCTTTCCATCGCTCCCTCACTTGCTTCTTCTATTACCTCTTGCATTAGATCATCTGCATCTACTATAGTGCCTTCTCTTGACTTCATCTTTCCGGTGGTAAGTTCCACCATCCCATAAGATAAATGTTTAAGCCCGGCTGAAAATTCAACATTTAGTTTCTTTAATGTTTCAAACAGCACTTTAAAATGATAATCTTGTTCATCTCCCACAACATAAACATAGTTTTGCTTTTTGAAATGCTCATGTCTTTTGACTGCTGTGCCAAGATCTTGGGTAATATAAACTGAAGTACCGTCAGATCTCAAGATTATTTTTTTATCCAAACCCACATCCGTAAGATCAATCCATACAGACTGATCATGATTTCGATAAAACACTCCGCGTTTCAATCCATCATCCACAATATCTTTTCCTAAGAGATACGTTTCAGATTCATAATAATTACTGTCAAAACGGACTCCCAATTGTTCAAAGGTTTGCCCAAATCCTTCATATACCCATTGATTCATCCGGCTCCAAAGTGCTCTAACCTCCTGATCTCCAGCCTCCCATGCCAATAGCATTTCCTTGGCTTCTTTACCAAGCAGGCTGTATTGATTAAAATAATCGTTTTTATATTCTCTAAAAAAATCTGTTTCTGAATCCGTTTTGCTGATGTTCGAAAACAATGTTTTAGCTTGTTCGGTCTGTTGCCATTCTGAATATTCTTGTCTGAATTTGTTCTCAAACAGTACATAATATTGACCTACAAAATGATCTCCTTTCATGGATGTGGAAGTAGGTGTTTCGCCATTCCCAAATTTTTTCCAAGCGAGCATGCTTTTGCAAATTGCAATGCCACGGTCATTGATTACCTGTGTTGTATCAACATCATGTCCAAGTGCTTTTAATATTTTGTAATTACTCCAACCGATAGCAATATTTCTTATATGTCCAAGATGAAGAGGCTTATTGGTATTCGGGCTACAAAACTCAATAAGATACGAAGATGGTGTACAATTTTTTCTTATTCTGGTAAGCAAATCAATTGTATTGATTTGCTCAAGTTCGTTCAACCAAAATGAATCGGGCAAACTGATATTCAGAAACCCTTTGACTACGTTGAAACTGCTAATCTTAGATTCAGCCAGCAAATGATCCCCACACTGTTGAGCAATTTGCTCCGGTGCTTTTCCGATTATTTTGGTCAGAGGAAAGATTAATATTGTAAAATCTCCTTCAAATTCCTTTTTGCAAAAATCAATTCCAACCGAATTTGCATCAAAAGATTTTTCAGTAACAGATTCTATCCATCGAGATACCGACTGGCGTATATCATTCAAATAATTCATAACTCCTTCTGATTAAAAAAACTAAAATGGGTCTGACCATATGTCCGCAATTGCCAAAAACGGGGATGGGTTTCAAACCGATGTGCTTGATGATGTTCTAAAACAAATATTCCATTTGTTTTCAAAAGTTGATATTGAAAAATTAGATCAGGAATCTCCGGAATCTCTTTCAGGGGATAAGGAGGCCCGGCGAAGATATAGTCAAACGTTGAGTGAGATGTTTGGATGTATTTTTTATAATCCATTTGATGCAACTGCACACAAGAATCCATCTGCATTTGCTTCAGTGTTTGTCGTACAAATTGTACTGCAGGTTTGTAAAGATCCACATAAACCAATGATCTGCATCCTCTCGACAACATCTCAAAACAATGCGCTCCCGTGCCACCAAACAAATCCAAATAATGGCAAGCTTCAAAATCCAAAACATTGGTTAAAATATTAAAGAGCGCTTCTCTGGAGATCTCTGTAGTTGGTCTTGTTGGCCAATGATCTGCCTTGGGATGAAAAACTTGTCCCTTAAATTCTCCTCCACTTATCCTCATAGTTCCGATTTAGATTCTGCAGGAAATTCAACCATTCTAAAGTAGGATCGAAACAAGTTGGCTATAGAAGAGTTTGAGCTGATTTGTCCAAAAAAATATACCGGATCGATTTCAGGATCCAAAGCGGCTTGTTTGTAAGCAGCGTTAGCAAAGTACAAACATTCAATTTCAGTTTTGAATGTAAAAATATTGAAATATTTAATTTCATTTAGTCTGCATACGGCTACAATCATTTGCTGTTGAATAACATAGCATATGAGGCAAATGCTTGCGGTGCATAGATGTTTTGGGATGAGATTTTTTATCTCTAAAGAAAAATGACTGATTTGATCTTTATAGTTCTGGTTTAGTTGAGATGGAATTACAAAACTGCACTGCAAGTCTTCTTCGGATTTTGTCAACAATAATTCGGAGGGATAAACGGGAAAAAGAATTTGACTTTCTTCTTGCTTTTGAAAAAGAATAAATTTTTTAGTCAAAGAAATCAATGACTCAGTATCCAAACTCAAGGTATCCAAAGGAATCTTATTTCCTTTGGAATCTATCACTGATTTATTGGTTAAAAAGTAATTCATGCAGTTAATTCAATCTATCCCTCAGTTTGCCGTATGTGGGCTTAGCAATGTCATGCGTGAGGTGGCTGGAAGGTTCCGCCGGAGGCGGAAGTGCAAAGCACCGATCCCGAAGGGAGAGCCTGAAAGACACCGACCACTCAAGAATTGAGTGGGCACGCCCAACATTAAATTTTTGACCGGAAATAAGGTGCAATAATAGTACTTTTGCCCATATTTTTGGGTATGGGAGTAAATATTTTAGCAATTGAGAGCTCATGTGATGATACGTCTGTTGCCGTGCTTAGTGACCACCGAGTGCTGAGCAATATTATCTCTTCTCAAATTATTCACAAGAAATATGGTGGCGTTGTCCCTGAAGCGGCTTCGAGGATACATATGGAAATGATCGTGCAGTGCTGCAACGAGGCATTGATTACCAGCGGATTAAGTCTAGATCAGATTCAAGCTATTGCGGTGACGAGAGGCCCCGGACTCATGGGTTCATTGATTGTAGGCCTCGCCTATGCCAAAGGTCTTGCGCTTTCTCTGGGCATCCCGCTTATTGAGGTAAACCATCTTCAAGCTCATGTGTATTCGGTGATGATGGATCAAGAAAGCTTGGAATTTCCCATTCTCTGTCTCACAGTATCGGGAGGGCATACTCAGCTCTGTGTTTTGGAGGAAGATTTGAGCTTGGAAATTCTGGGTCAAACTATAGATGATGCCGCCGGAGAAGCTTTTGACAAAATTGGAAAATTGCTGCAACTCCCCTATCCTGCCGGACCCCTCATAGACAAGATGGCTAAAGAAGGAAAAGCTATATATACTTTTCCGAAAGCAAAAGTTGGCGGGCATGATTTTAGCTTTTCCGGACTAAAAACCTCCGTGCTCTATTTTCTACAAAAGCAACTTCTCATAGACCCTGAATTTATTACAAAAGAAATCCATAATCTCTGTGCCAGTGTGCAAAAAGTGATCTGTGATATGCTGCTGGAAAAAACGATTGAGTCTGCAGAACAATATGGGATAAAATCTATTGGGATAGCCGGTGGTGTATCGGCCAACAGTCATATTAGGACAGTGTTCAAAAATACCTGTGATGCAAAAGGATGGAATTTGTATATCCCAAAAATTTCGTATTGCACTGATAATGCAGCCATGATAGGAATAGTAAGTTTATATAAATATCAGAAAAGATTGTTTGCCACTATGGATATTTCTGCCCTTGCCCGATATTCTATAAAAGATAGCTAAAGACGAATTTCTAAAACAAATTAATAAAATCTGAAACTTAAAATTGCAAGCAATATTGCTTCAAATAATCTATAATTTATAGATAGAAAACCGGCTTTTTCGATTTAGAAATACATTCCAAACTTGTATCCAAATGTAAAAAATAGCCCATTTTTTGACACGGCGGGAGATTTCTGATAAACATTTGCACGGCTATAGATATATGCTACTTCTGTGACTTTCTTTATCCCTGTTCCAATGTAAGCTTCAGACACAAAACGATCCCATATATAAGTGTGTCCAAATAAAATCCTTAGTAAATCAAGTCTTTTACAGCTTTCTAAGGAAGTAAAACCATTGTAAAAATAATCTACTCTAGGTTCAAAACTGAAGGAAGAATATCTTGTTCCCAGTCCCACAAAATATCCCTCAGGAGCATCATTATTATCTGTATAGTATTTTAAAAGGACACTCAAATACGGACCGAATTTTGGATTGCCGTAAGACACATCGGCATCTTCTATTTCGCTCAAAAATGGTAATATTTCATAACGAGAGTAACTTAATCCTCCGCCAAGTTCTATGCCCAATCTTGAACTCAACACTCGCTCATAGTTAAGTATTAAATTACCGTTCAGGATCTGAATTAAATCCAATTTTAGCAAATTTTTTTGCTCTGACTCTTGCTTAGCGGCAGGAGTGTGAGAGAAAGAAATATCGGCATCACTAAAAATGTCAATCACTTCTTGCTCTTTCTTAGCGCCTGCGTTCTTTTTCTTGGTAGTATTGTTTTGGGCGCAGAGAAAATGAACTCCGTTCAATATAAAGACTGTTAAAACTAAAATAAATGTTCTTTTTGGACTTCCTCACTATAGTGGACAAATTGCAAACTGTTAATATCTTATGATAAAAATGGCAACAAGGTATATGATGCTCTAATACCCAATGCCACCACCAGTCGGGAAAACAGAGGAATGATTTCACATGCTCTAGTTCAAGGAAACAGCATCGGAATAGTATACAACACCAATAGGAAAAACAATATCAAGATTGCAGAAAAGTCAATGAAAAAATCGAGCGATATTGAACTACTCAAAATCGATGGGTTTTTTAAGAGTAAAACGGCAGATAATGTAATCAATTTCGCTTCTATAGATGAGAAAGGTAAAATCTCTTACAGAACAATACAAAACGAAAAAGATGACAGGATAATGCTGGCTGATGCAAAGGCTACAAATCAAAACAACAACTTTATTTTTGCAGTTCATGACGTTAAGGAATATAGAGTAATAAAATGTGAAATTGTAAATGCAAAATAATATATAGGCCTGCATTTACTTCTTGATCGGTATGATTCAAAACAGGCTAAAGTCCATTAATCCACAGAGGCATAATAGACTTTAGCCATAGAGATATATCCCGTTGTTCACAGGGATTTATTTATTAACGGCACGACCACTTACTTAATGAACTTTATTTCAAGAGTGGTTAATTCAATATTATATTAAAATAAAAAAGATTCCTTACGGAGTAGAGATGGAATTATTCTTTGAACGTTGCCAGAGTGATTCCGTTTCCCCCTTCTCCCTCTTCCGGATGCCAAAATTGATCTATCACTTTATACTTTTTTAGCTCCTTGCTTACTGTAGCGCGAAGTCCGCCACTGCCCTTCCCATGCAGGATTTTTATTTGTTTAAAATTAGATAAAATGGCTCGATCGATAAAAAGCTCGATAGTGTCAATAGCTTCGGGAGTTCTAAATCCTCGTATATCCAAAGTACTGTTGAACGTAGGATCAATAGTCAATCCTGTCAACTGAACACTGTATTGATTTTTTGTGTCTACCATATTGTTTACAAGCTCAAGCTCATCGGGTGTACATTTAAACACGATATTATTGGCCTCGACATGAATTTTGGTTTTATCTATTTTTGAAACTAAACCAACCAAATTAAATTGTATAAGACGCACAGCAAGCCCCGGTTCAAAATCTTCCGGCAGCAACTTTTTTTTCTTTGTCAGCTCTTTCAACTGGTGTTGAATATGATTAAACTCTTGTAGCTTTCTCTCCTCGTCCAATTTTTTTTGTTCCATCATTTGCTTCAACTCAAGTTCATTTTTTAAACTCAACATATCCTTGTATTGATGTTGAATATCTTTTTTCTGTGAATGCAAAGTATGTATTTCTTGTTGCTTAATCTCAGCTCTTAGTTTGAGTTTTCTTATTTCCAATTGATGATGCAGCTCTTTGTATTGTTTCATCAATTGATCCAATGATTTTTCTTTTTGTTTCAGCTTTCTTGCATCTGCATCAAGTTCAAGTTTTTTTTGTTCCAAATCGCTCAGCAATTCTTCAAACTGGACATTGGATTTTCCGGCAAGATGTTTTGCCTTTTGGATAACGGATTGTTGGAGCTTGGAATTTTTTGCAACTTCCAACGCATATGAACTTCCCGGCCTTCCCAATATAAGTTTATACGTAGGCTTTAATTCTTGATCATTAAACAGCATCGCCCCATTGATCAATCCGTCGGTCTTGTATGCACAAGATTTGATATTGCCGTAATGAGTATTCATTACACCATAAACTAAACGTGAATTGAGTTCCAACAAAACAGATTCTGCGATAGCCCCTCCTATTTTGGGTTCTGTTCCTGTCCCAAATTCATCAATTAAAACCATTGTATTGGGTCCTGCTTGATCAATAAAATTTCTCATAAACACCAGCTTCGCACTGTAGGTACTCAATTCATTATCTACTGACTGGTGATCCCCAATATCGGCACAAATTTTATCAAATAACCTCATTCTAGATCCTCGATCTACCGGAATCAAAAAACCGGACTGAAGCATTAACTGAAACAAAGCAATACTCTTGAGGATGATGGATTTTCCTCCGGCATTCGGACCGGATATGATAAGAATTCTATTATGATCATCTAGTCTGAGATGAAAAGGCACAACCTTTTTATTGACCAAACTATTCTTAATAAATAACAAGGGATGAAACCCATTGTTTAGCTCAATTTGATCTTGGACAATATCAACCTTGTGAGCGCCAAACAGGTCTGCAAATTTTGCCTTGGCATTCCATAAATCTACTTGAAGAATTTTTGAATACAATTCTACCAATTGATCCAACTGACCCCTAAAAAAATCAGTCAAAATCAATAATATCTTCCGGATCTCATCCTCTTCTTCCATTCTTAAAAGTTCAATTTCCTGGTAGAGATTAGAAATTTCGATCGGCTCAAGGTAAATTATTTTCCCTGAATCAGAATAACCATGAAATAGTCCTTTAATCTTTCTTTTGTTTTCTGCCAATACTGCTAAAACCAGCTTTCCATTCTTGATGGATTCTAATGAATCTGCCAAGAGAGATTGTTGTTTGTAGCTTGTTACTATTCGCTTAAATTGAGACAAAATCTGTCCTTCACGCTGTTTCCGTTCTTGACGAATTCTGAACAACTCTTCTGAGGCTTGGTCACGTACTCCCACGTTGGGTTCTATGACCTGATCAATTTGCCTGATCCAATCCGACAGACCAAATTTTTCTAGCGAAAATGAAATTAATGAAGATGAGGGCTGCAAATCCGATGAAGAAAAAAACTGTCGAACTTTAATTCCATTTCTTAAAAGAGTTGACAACAATTCAAAATCCTCAAGGCTTAATGAATAATATGCGGTCTGCAATATTTTGAATACAGTTTCCAAATCTGAAAAATCTTCCAATTGAAGATTATGAACATGATTCAAATTCTTCAGCTCTTCTACCACAGTCATTTCTTTCTCTATCCAATGTTTATCTGTAGAGAATTTGAGATTGAGCAAATGATTTTTTGTAATGGTGCCTGCAGCATAACGAGCACAGTAGGTCAATAACTTGTCATAATCCAACTCTTTAATCAAGTCAGAAGGAAACAGAGTTAAACTGGAAGAAATTTTATGATCAGTTAAGCTTGTCTTTGTTCTCATAGTTGTCTTCAATTGCCTTCTTAAATAACTCAAAGGAGTCAAACTCTTTTCTAAAACTTAATCCCGAACCAATTTTATGTTTTAATCCTTCTATTGTATTTACACTTTTATAATAGACGCGAAGTTTAAGTCCGGGGACAGGTGTATTCCATTCTATGGCACTCTCAGGCGTGAAGTTGGTGTTGTACACCAAGCTTGAATTGGGCTTGTAATTGCCTCCTAGTGTCACTGCCCATTGGTCGTTCCACAATTGATTTTTGTATCGAAAAATAAATTCACTCTGACTATATCCTTCCAATGGATCCTGAATAATATTGTATGCAACATTAAAATCTACACCGGAAATAAATCCAACATTCCCCAATGCTTGAGCTAATAAATTGGAAGCGAATAAAGAAAATTGATTGGACAACAGCTCTGTAATATTATTACTTACACCGTGAGATCCAACATTTTCAAGGATATTGGTCGAACTAAAAAATGTACCAAAAACAAGAAGACCAAATACCTGTTGATTCAACTGATCTTCATTCTGTTCTAAAAATCGTATTTTATTTTCTGCCAAGACCTTAAGTTCTCCGGTCAATTCGGGGAATAAAATTTTGAAACGAATGTCAGGAGAGAATAGCTTGCCATTGAGAAGCATTGTCAAATCAATCAATGTTCTGTTTCTAGCCTCGCTTGTGAGGCGATCTCCAACATTAAATTCGGACAAAAAAGTACTCATATTAGAATATAAACCTTCATATCCTGCTTCCAAATTAATATCAGCATTAAAAGGATCTCCACTCCATTGGATCAAACCTCCACGTTTTATTTTGAACGGTTTGTTTACCACATTGAGCAATGTAAACAAATACTGCCCCGACTCTACTTCATAATTTCCATACATGGCAAATGGTACTCCACGAGGAGAACGAAACTGAATATTACCCCTTCCATTTGCTTTGATCACATCTCCGGCAGACTCGTCAAAAATTATAGCTACTTCTGCATCATCTGTAACTTCGAGGTCCATAGAAAAACTCATTCCCTTCAATGTGATTTGCTCTGCCGAAGGTTTTTTGACAGAGGATGAATCTAAACTTGTATTGACAAATTTTACAAAACTGGCATCAGTCACATTTTGATCATACGTCACAGGAATTGTCAAGTAACTGCCTTTCAGTGTTTTTGCCTTGACATCTATATTAATCCGATTAAAATAATCAGTGAACTTTGCATTAAATTTACATAGTCCATAGCCGTAATAGTATGGATTATCCTTTTTAGTCGTATTAAGAATTAAAGCTTTGTCTGAGCTCATTTCCAAATCGGCTATATAACGGATAAAGTTTTCATAAGTGATGGTACCGCTCAAGACCACATCATTATTAAATTCATCTTTCAAAACACATCTGCTGAAAACAATTTGATTGTCTTTGAACAACAAAGGATACCTTTCGGCAAAATAGCTCACTCCCAAATAGTTCAATTTTGTACCAAAAGAATTCATATTTAATATCCCATAGGTCGAAAACTTTTTATCTTTAATTTTGAGCAATAAATCTCCGGACACAAAACCTTGTGTTTCTGAAACCGATGCAATAAAAGCTTCTAACACTGAAAGAGGATAATTCTTAAACTGCACATTAAACTGTCCATCCCAATCACTCCCAGCAAACCCTTTTTTGAAAGGAATCATAAGCTGACCCTCTGCTTGGAGTTGGTGTTGTCTAAATTCATTATTCAATTTCAATTGCACAGGTGAGCTCAAATTCTTTAATGAAAAATCAATTCCTATTCTTCCGAAATTGGTTTTATTGATTTTGGTAGTATAGGTAGAAACAACACCAGAAATATTTTCAATTTTGGCCACATCAGGCAGCATCAGTTCTGTATCAAAATAACCGTAAAACTGAACATCCTTGGTTTTCATAAAACGATTGATCAGCTCCAGGTTAAGATTCGTAAGATTGAATACTAAGCCTTTATTGAGAGTATCTCGAATCGCAATTGATCTTAATGTGTCAGACAATACCAAATTGCGAACAGTAAAACGATTTATATTGTAAAAGCGAATATAATGATCAGGCTTTACAACCAAGGAATATCCAATGACAAGCAAACTATCGCCAATCGACTTAATTTCGACACCTTCATCCTTTATGCATGTTCTGATTCGAATATCATTTTCTTTCTTCCCGTTCTTTTGATCGAGACTTACTAAAAATAAATCATGAATGCTGTCATTGCTTACAGCAATAAAATTTGCATCCTTAAGTATTTGCTGGTCTTTAACTTTAACTGAGCTAAATTTAAAATTATTTTCTTGTTTAAGAGAAGATATCTCCCCTTTCCAATAAACTGAATCTGCAATTACTTGATCGCAGGCAATCCGATTAAGACCAAGATCCAAATTTAGCCTCTTTGCCTGATGAGAAACGTCTAAGTTTAATGTCCCATAGCTAAACCTGATTGGACTATTTAAATAATTCAAAACCGAATCCATAGCTTTAAAATGTGCTGATAAAGTAAAATCAGCTTGAGGACTTAAATCTTTCTGCGGAATATTCAGTTTAGAACACAATTTGGGCTCGTGTTGCCATAAAACCGCATAAATGTATTCTTGCAATTTGGTCAGTTCAAATTGTCCCTTTAAGTTTATATCGGCAATTGCAGAAACCAGCTCCAATTGCTTATTCCCATTTTGTACAGATTGAGAAAGATTTACCTGTTTTAGATCAAGCCATTTAGATTTGGAAAAATTGATCAAACTGGCCTGTTTCATTTCAATTGTTCCCACTGCGTCATTAATGGATTTCATGGAAAGATCCGAAATCAAATTCCCTTTTACAATCACTGAATCTTGCGTAAGGCCTAGGCTTTTTAGATTTAAGCTGATAATTTTAGTTTGAAATTCATATTTGGGAATGGTATTCAGGTTGGATAATTTTCCATCAAAAGTAAATTTTAAATTTTCGTCATTGCTGTTTAATTTTCCATCCAATAATTGATTCGAAAATTTTCCATTAAAATCGATATCAGAAAACGTTTTACCTTTATAATCGAAAGAATTAATTTGAGCATTAAGATCTGCTCGAATGGTCTGCCAATTCAATCCAATGCCATTTCTAACAAAGGCAGACATATTCACATTTTTAAACTCAGGCTTGCCTAATAATTCACCCAGTTGAAATTGGGTTGTTTTAAATGATCCTGAATATTCTGCTTTTTCTTTTCCTTTACTAAAATCCATCCGCATATCGGTATCAAAATCACCAAGTCCGGTAGAGAAATTTCCGAAGGCCACAAAGTCCTGTAGGTATCCGTCAAACTGACCTTTAAATTTCAATTTGCCAAGATTTTTATACACTTCCGGAATTTTTACCTGATTCAGTATGGATTCTATAAAGTCCATATTGGTCACTGCCTTATTGGCTTTGATATTCAAAATAGTTTCACCGGGAAGATGTAAATTTCTTGAACTGATGCTACCTTCAAATAAAAATTCATCTTCCAGAGCAAGTTTTATTAGATTTGATTTTATACTATTTAATTTTCCTATCAATTGTCCTTCCAAACTGATGGATTGAGTTTGATGATTCCTAAACAAAGGAATAGTGATCATTTTTGGAATAAAATAGGCTAAATCGGCAATGGAAATAGAGGATTGTTTGGATTGCAAGTTCAAATAAACTCGATCTCTGAACTTTTTATAATCTGTATAAGTTGAAGTCAACAATTCTAAACTGTCTCTGATTTCGCTTTTATTTGTTTTTAAGTAAAAATCATAGAGCACTGATTTCTCCGGTTCTATGGATGCTTTTTTTATCTTAAACTCTTCAATGCTAAAATTATTCTTGTCTTTTAAGGAAAGAGTCTGATCCTTCCAATAAAATTTAAGATCATCATACGTAAAGTCCTTCAATTTCAAATTCAAATCCTTCAACTCAATATGATTGGGATCAAAATGAGCTGCTTGCACTATATCAAAATTATTATTGTGGAATGCAAATTTTGAATTGCTCAACTCCAACTCATCCACAGCAAAAACAAAAGGAATATGACAATCGTTGCTATCCAAGACAACTTCCTTTGTTTTCTCCAATGAATTCTCATCGTAAGGATTCTTAATAATTTGAATTGAAGCTTGATCAAGCGTTGCTTTGGATAAGGCAATAAATTTAAATTTTGAGTCTATTTTACGAACATCAAGACAAGCTTCAGCTACACTGTATTCCTCGATCTTTTGGGTGTATTTATATTCGTTTACAAAACGAACCAAGTTTAGATTAACGCGTTCTATATTCAGTTTAAAAGGGCTCGTTCCTGAGCTTCCTTTGTTTTTCTTAAATTGCTCTATAAATTGAGCAATAGAGGAAGATTGATTCTGATCGTAGTAAATATTTTTTATTATAGTTTTGTACAAATCTAAGGATACTACTTCAAGATGATTATTATAAATAGAAAACAAAGATTGTCTAAGTCGCAGCTCAAGTTGTTTGGAATAAATTAATGTATCATGCTGATCATCATACAAGATTAGATCATTGATCACTACACCTTTGAAGATATCGAGATCAATATTTCCAACTTTAAAGTCATTAGAAATATTTTTATGAAGAAAAGTCATCACCTGATTTTTTGCCCAGGATCTGACCAAGTTGGTTTTCAGAACAAGGAATACAATAAAAATAAGAAGAAGGGCAAAAACAAAAACACGGAAAAAATTTTTGACAGAATCCAAATCTTGTCTGTCAACTTTCTGCCGTTGTACTTTTTGTTTTTTCACTGATAGCGAAAATTAATTCAATTCTTGTTTGACCTCACCGCGTGAGTTGCTTGGAAGGTTTTCTGATGAAATCAGAAAAGTGCGAAGCACCGAGCCCGACAGCTCGGGCGAGCCTGCAAAGGAACGACCCTTAATGCAATGAAGGGTCACGCCCAAAAACCAAATCATTATATTTACAATCTCAGTTACCATAACAAAGTAAACAGCACGGGACTATTAAAGCGTGAAGATCATGCCAATTTAACATATTTTTAATCAGTGGAAACATGGATTTTTTGCCAAATACCGATCAGCTGTCTGGCTTCTTCCACATCATGGACTCTTAGAATTTTTGCACCCTTGGTTAAGGCAATGGTCTGAGCCGCGATTGTACCGGGCAGGCAATTCTCGACAGAAATCTCCAAACTCTTATAAATCATTGACTTACGAGACAATCCGACCAAGACCGGATGCCCAAGCAGGCTAAAATATTCAAGCTTTTCTAGCAACTCAAAGTTCTGTTGCACCGTCTTACTAAATCCAAATCCGGGATCGACAAAAATGCTGATTAGAGAATATTGGTATAGACTTTTGAGCTTGATGCTTAGTTCTTTGATGACCTCAGTGACGACATTTGTGTAGCTTGTGTTTTCTGAAGAGCCCATGTTTTGGGAGTTCCCTCGCATATGCATCAGAACATAAGCGATGCCATTTTGAGCACAAAGTTTCGGTACAGTTTCGCCATATTGGAGACAGGAAATGTCATTGATCATATCTACACCTTCTGCAATGGCATATTCCACAACCTTAGGTCTATAGCTGTCCAAGGAGATCATCAGATGAGGAAAATGAGATCTTATAGTAGGTAAAAAACGAGCTACAATTTCCCGTTCCTCTTCTTCTGTGAGAATTTCTGCCCCCGGACGAGATGACATTGGCCCAAGATCCAAAATGGCCATTCCTGAGTTTATCCAATGCTCAATTTTACTCAAAATTTGGTCCATTTGAGTGGTTCTTGAGCCTGGAAAGAAAGAATCCGAATTCAGGTTAAGAATAGCCATGATCTGCGGTATCCTCAGATTCAAAATCTTATCTCTTGCAGGATATATATCATTGATTTTCAATACAATAGGAGAATTATAGGCGCAAATCTAAGAAATAATTGGCAAGAATTTAGATATAATATATTTAATATTTTATAATTTGCTGACAAAAAGGATTGTATAAATTATATTTATTAATAATATGTTAGGGAAATTATAAAAGGCTCCAACTTTTGACTGGGAACTTTGGTAGTTTGCCCAAATTTTGTTAGTTTTGCCTTCCATTTTCTCATTTCAACCATCAAACAAAATGCAATTCAGATTGGAAGTTAAAAAGTTATGGCAGATCGTGAGTTTTGTGATTCTCCTTGCATTGAACATCTTTGTTTTGAGCTTTATTTTAAAATACAAGCCTGTAACCAACAATCGAGAATCGGCAGCCCAAACTATAGAAAAACAAAATCCCAATATCGAAGAACATTATGGATTCAGCACTGATCAATTTCAAGTTTCCAAATTAAAATTAAAGGCAAATCAGCTATTACCGGACCTGTTCATTGAATTTGGTTTTAAGAGTAATTCTGTTCAAAGCATTTTGAGTTCTCTTAAAGAGCACATCGATTTCAGATCCATGAGAGCCGGCACAGAAATGGCTTTTGTCTCTCAAGATCTTTGTGATAAGCCTCAGTTTTTTGTTTATAATCTCAATAAAACGCAGTATATCATTGCCGATTTGAATAATGAAGGATGTTGTACTCTTGTAGAAAAAAAATCTGAAGTAAAATCCGAAGCTGTTTTAGGTCAAATTTCCAGTTCTCTTTGGGATGCAATGCAAGATCAGGGAGTTCCTAATGGGATCATAGATCAAATGGAAGATGCGCTTTCAAGTTCTATGGATTTTCATCAAGTGCAAGTTGGCAATACGTTTAAACTTATTTACGACAGATTGTACATAGAAGGAGAAGGCACCAATGAAGGACAATTAAAAGCTGCAATGTTTAAAACAGAGAATAATGAATATTTTGCATACAGTTTTGAACATCAAGGAAAGACAGATTTCTATGATGACCAAGGAAGACCTATGCGTAAGTTTTTTCTAAAAGCGCCTGTGCGTTTTTCTAGAATTTCATCTCCTTTTTCTGCAAAACGATTTCATCCTGTATTAAAATATCACAGACCTCATTTAGGAACAGACTATGCTGCAGCTTACGGCACACCGATCATCGCTGTGGGTTCTGGGACGGTTGAAGCTGCTGCCTACGGTGGAGGAAACGGTAAGTTTGTAAAAATCCGTCACGACAAAACTTATCAAACTCAATATTTGCACATGAGCAGATTTGCAGAAGGAATTAGAACCGGAGCGCATGTGAATCAAGGCCAAGTTATAGGTTACGTAGGTTCTACCGGTTTGGCTACAGGGCCTCATGTATGCTTTAGATTTTGGAAAAATGGGCAACAAGTGGATCATAGAAAGTTGAATTTCCCTGCACAGGATCCTTTACCATCCAATGTATTACCTCAATACAATGAAGTAAAAAACAACCTTAGAAAGCAGCTTGATGCCATTCAGCAAGCTACAGCGATGTTAAAAAGTTAATGAAGAGTAGAATTTTTTTTAATCAAAATTTATTTTGCACTTTCTTGCTGTAGTTTTTTGACAACTTCATCTTCTATCATCTCTATTGTTTTTTCTGATCTGTTATAGAATCGAATGGCAGCATTAAACAGACTATCGCTGAAGTTTTTTTGGGTCAAATATTTTGTTCTATAAGCGGATACTATGGAGTCTCTCTCCCGAGCATTTATGCTTTCATAATTGGACTCTACTTTGGCAAGATAAGCTAAAATATCTACAAAATCTTCTTGCTTAATTGGAGCATCTTTAGTCATTGCAGGTCTGCAATGAGTTGCAATACAGAAGACCAAGAATAAGCTAAATAAGTTTTGGAAACGCATGATAATTGTATTTTAAATCGGTAAGTTTAAAATCTGACCATTTGGATATTCCCTTTACTGAACAAGCCAAAATCCCACAAGTAGGAAGATGAAACATTTCCCCATTTGACACCAAACCCAATATTTCACTCAGTGTAGGATTATGTGAAAACAATATAATGTGATCATTAAAATCATCCATTGCGATCAGCTCATCTTCAATATCATATATACTGCAGTGGTATAAATTACTTGATTTAATCACAGAACCCGCAGGAACATCAAATTTTTCAACAAAATACTCCGCTGTGGTCCACGCCCTCTTGGCTGTAGAAGACAAAATACAAGGACGAAGTCCAGGCTCTTTTTCGTGCAAGTAAGCAGCCATTTTGGGCGCATCCGCAAATCCTCTTTCATTAAGAGGCCGATCGTGATCTGATAGAGTCAATTGATCCCAACTGCTCTTTGCATGCCTAATAAAATGTACAGATTTCAATAGAAGAATAAAGTTTTTAATATCTTTGCAAATTTACATTGAGTTAAGTAGATATTAATCAAAGTAGTGAAAATTTTACTCGATAGTTTAGAGCATCAATTGAGTCATAGCCAATATGAGCTGGTCAAACAAATGGCTAAGGCCGGGGCTGTACGCTCTGCAAAAGAGAAATCTAGGCAAACCTGGACCTATCTCTTCAAAGATGAGTCAGATCTGATCGAACTTGAAATATCTTATGGAACAAATTCGATTAGAAAATCCAACTGTAGCCTGTGTCACTACAAGACAAAAGGAATATGCATTCATGCTCTGAGCTGTGCTTATTGGCATTTTAAGAACATTATTATTCCAAAGCAAAAAGTAGAAAAGCAGAATAACAAAAATGAGATCAACAGCAAAGCAATCCTAGAAATCCTACCCAAGCTAAACACAGAATATCTCACCCAAATTATTAGTCAAGCTATGCAAAATGACATTACTGTCAAAGCAATAGCATACTTGTATAGCCTTCCTATGGATTCTTCAGAGTCCATTCAACAAAAATACATTACAGCCCTTTCTCAGATCCAACGTCAAGTAGACAATAAAATAGTTGGAGAACTGAAAAGAAAAAAACAGTGGACAAAGATATTAGATTCACTGTACTTGCTTTCTTTAGAAATGTTTAAGACCAACGATATAACAGAGTCTTTTTTTGCAAGCTATTCTGCCTATTGCCATTGTCTTTCAGATCAACAAAGCAATAGCAAATCATTAAGTACTTGGAGCAACCAATTTTTAAAAAAATCATACGATCTTTGTGTCGAAGTATTAAGGCAAATCAGCAATCCAGAGACCATTTCGATTATAGAAGAAGAATTACTCCAATCCATTATTTCATTTCGTTCAAAAGCTGTTTCAGGCAATACTCAATTAGTCAATCTTTATCTATCTAAATTCAAATCCAAGGCTCAGATTTCGGCACTGATGGATAAACTGTTTGAGCTTGCAATTCAACCGGCTTCAGCAACCGAAAATGAACAAGACAATTTTAAAATTAATATTTTGCAATTAGCCATAGAATTGAACAGTACGCCCGAGGCTAAGAATCTTTTTATTAAGTTGATTCAAAATCAAAGTATATCTGACGCCAACTGGCTCCATCATTTTAATCAACCTCAACAGCTTTTTAATTCTTCTAAAGCTATAGAGTTAATCAGAAGTTCTTTGGATAAATTGCCGGAGTCCAAATTTCCAATAATCTTAGTAGATCATTTGCTCAAACAGTTGATTGTATACCATCAACTTGATCAAGCTTATGAAGTCTCCCTTTTGGCTTTTTCAAAAACCGGAAAACCGACTTATTTTAATTTTTACATCGAAAGCAATCAAGCTGATCTTACAGAATTAAAAAATATCACTATCCAATTATTTAAAAAATCAAAAATATCATTATCAAATTACATTCAGTTTTTGAACCAACTCAAGGAGCTTGAAATGGTAAAAACAATAGTATTTAATGAAAATGATTTGGACTTTTTTATTCTCCATGGGGCTGATTTGCTTGAGACCTATGAAGAGGATTGCTTCCAATTTTTTAAAGCAAAATCGGTCCAACATCTTGACCACTATATTGGAAAAGCTGCCTATGATTATATCGAGAAAATAAAGTCCTTTTTACATCAAAATAAAGCAAAACAATTGCTTCAAAAATATACAGAATTTATTGAATCGATTTACTCAGAGCGAATTGCAATTCATCAAAAAATGAACGTATGAAAAAAAACTTTTACTTTATATTTATTTTGTTCTGTGGCAGTTATTTCTCTTGTTCATCCAACAGCACAAAGCTCAAACTATCGGCTCGCGAATGGATCAAAACAGCAAGTATTTATCAACTCATCCCGAATAAACTTTCTAAGGAGAAAGTGCTGGCCAGGCCGGATATAATAAAAAGTCATCTCAATAAAGTTGGATGCAATGTTATTTCCTTAATTTCCTTTTTTCCTATTGAAGACGGTGGAAATAATTTTAATCCCGGGAACTCATATGCTTCAATAGCCTATAATAAAGTCAACCCAATGCATGGAAGTTTTGAACAAATAAAAAGTTTCATTGACAGCATGCACTTAAAAAACACAAGAGTACTTATAGAATTGGACATGTCCATAACCGGGCCGGCGCACGAGTGGAGAAAACAGTATCCGGAATTCTATTTGTCCAACGAGATTATGAAAAACAGTCAATACAATCAGGACTATATAAAATTAAATTTCAATAACAAATCACTTCAAAAGGAATTTTTAGATATTTTAAGTTATTGGTTTGATAAAATAGATCACGATGGATATATTCTCCATAACACCAATGCAGTTCCTACCGAATACCTGGAAAAAATAATTAAGGCCTGCAACTCCAATGCATCCAAAGTCTGTATCGTAGATACTGACAATGAAGAAACAAGATCCATAAACCAGTTCCATGGGATTCTCAATAGACAGCTCTATGCATTGTTTGATAAAATGAATGTTGACTCTGCCCGCTCTTCGGACTTTATTCCATTATTTCAGGCTTCTAATACCAGCAATTTTTTTTATGTCAACTATTGTCACAGTATTGCCATAGATTTTAAAGAACAGGCTATGGTGTTGAAATTTCCGAACAATTATAAAACCATGCAATTCCTCTGTCGAGTGATGCCCGGTGTGCCAATGTTATTGATAGGAGAAGAGGAACCAATATACGAAAGACTCAACCCATTCTCCCCTAATCCTGCACCACTAATATCCTTATACAATGCAGATTTTCTTAGATTGCTTAATATCACCAGAACCTTTAGTCCAACTACACAATGCGGAGTTCTCAAAAATCAACCTAAAATCGTATCTTCTTCAGAAGAAGTTTTATGTTTTTCGAGAGAGTATGAAAATGCAAAAGATGTTTATTTTATTAATTTAAAATCAGATAAAAGGCTATTCACGATCAACAATGACTTTTTAATGTATAAAGAAAAATTTAGAGGATCTGACCAAAGCTTTCACAAGAATACCGACTATACCTTATTCAACCATCAATATTTGTATTTGAGTACTCGAATTTAATAACCATGAAAATCGAATTACTCTGTGTTGGAAAAACAGCAATTCCCTATCTTGAAACAGGAATTAGTGAATATGCACAAAGAGTAAATCATTTTTGCAATTTTTCTGTTCAGATTATTCCGGATGTCAAACAGTTTAAGTCCAAAGAAGAATTGATTTTAAAAGAAGAACTTGCCATAAGAAAATATTTAAAAGATCAGCAGCACATCTTAATTCTATTGGATGAGAATGGTAAAAACATGAGTTCTAGAAAGTTTGCCTCGATGATGGAAAAATTTAATCTTGAAGGTCACAAGAAATTAGTTTTTGTAATAGGAGGAGCATATGGAATTTCACAGAATTTAAAAAATGAAGCTGCTCATTTAATTTCACTTTCGGCAATGACCTTTTCTCATCAATTGGTAAGGCTTATATTTATGGAACAAATTTACAGAGCCTGGAGTATCATTCACCATTTACCCTATCATCATGACTAGTCTAAGTTTTATTACTTATATCCTTTTAGCTTGCATTTTAGTTATTTCTTATATTGCATTCGGCAAAACCGAGTGGTTAGAAAAAGGCAGACATTATCCGTTTTTGGAACATCGTGACAGGTCCTTTTACCGATGGCTAAGCTGCACATTTTTGCATGCAAATATGGCTCATCTTCTTTTGAATGCATTTGTTTTATTCCAATTCGGCTCTGCAGTGGAGCATAAATATCAGATCAAATTTGGGGCTATGGCCGGTTCATTGATCTATTTATTAATTTATTTATCAATAGCTGTTTTGTCTTCTATACCAACATATTTGAAACATAAGGAAAATCCAAATTATGCAAGTGTAGGTGCATCGGGGGTAATTTCAGGATTATTATTTATTTATATTTTATACTATCCATCTTCCATGTTGGGAGTTTATTTTGTTATTCCAATGCCGGCATGGTTATTTGGATTTTTATATCTAGCTTATTCCTGGTATGCAGAAGAAAAGCTACATGACAATATAGATCACGCCGCACATTATTATGGGGCTGTAATGGGAATCCTTATAGGAATATTGGTTGACCCTCAAGTTATCAACAAGTTTCTATAAAATTCGAGTTGCTCCGTTGGTCCAATCTGCTAAGTCACCCAAAATCTTAGTGAATTAATGCCTTTCGCGGTGAAGCATTGTCAAACCGCCTTCAGATTGTTTCCATACAAACTATAGATAATCTGTAAGTTATAAGTTACAATAATATTTAATATAAAAATATTTTAGCTTGTTTCAAAAGTTCAATTGAAATTTTAGCCTGTTTTTTGTGATGATTTGCTATATTAAATTATCATTCAACTTCTTATATATTTAATTATTTATAAACTTTAAAAAGTCTTATTAACAAAATTTTGGCTTGAAATCCATTCAATTCCCTTATATTTGCGGATTCTTAAAGAAACACATATTTATTTTTTATAATCCGTATCATGGAACAAAAAGGACTAGTAAAATGGATCTTGTTCGCCCTTTTGGCGGTATGTTTAATCCAACTTGTATTTCATTTTCCAACAATGCGCGTGGAGCGAGAGGCCGAAGAAGTTGCTCAAGCAGCCGGGGCAGGAATAACTGATGAAAGTCAACGTTACAACGCTGAGAAATTAGCCAGAATACATTATCTGGACTCAATTTCTGGAGAAAAGATCTTAAAAATTCCACTTCTAAAAGACTACACTTATACAGACCTCAAGAAGCAACAATTGGCTTTGGGACTTGACCTCAAAGGGGGTATGAGTTCAGTTTTGCAAATTGACTTAAAGGATTTCTTGATGTCATTATCAGGTCAAAGTAAAGATCCCATTTTCACTCAAGCTTTAGCCAATGCTGATGCTCAGTTGGTTAATTCTCAAAGTGATTATATCACATTGTTTGTACAAGAATTTAAGAAAATAGCGAATGGCAAAACACTTGCCTCCATCTTCTCAAAAAGTGCAACCTTAAAAGACAGAATTAATTTTGAGAGCTCAGACAATGATGTTCAAAGAGTCATCCGTCAAATGGCTGACGAAACCGTTGATCTTACATTCAAAAGAATAAAAGATAGAATTGACAAATTTGGAGCCACTCAACCAAACGTTTCTCTTGACAAGGCAAGAGATATGATCGTTGTTGAATTGCCGGGAGTTGACAATCCTGAAAGAGCGAGAAAGTATCTTCAAGCATCTGCCAAATTGGAATTTTGGGAGGTATATCGTATTTCTGACCCGGGAGTATTCAATGCATTCGTTGAGGCTGATGCAAAATTAAAATCATTGACTAGTGGTGATACAACAAGTTCAAAGGATAAAAAATACAGACTCCAAAACAGATACGATTACACTCGTGATAGTTTAGGAAATGTCCTTGACTCAAGTTTAGCCGGAGTTGATACTATTCCTGACATTGCAGATCCAAATCGTGAAGCTGGTCCATTGTTCAAAGTATTTTCTCCAAATCAAAGTAACGGACAGGGATTTGCATTTTCTGAAGCTGTCCTTGGAGTTACAGATAAAGCCAACAAAGAAAAAGTACTTGAGATGTTGAATAAGCCTGAAATCAAAGGTTTATTTCCGGTTGACTTAGATTTTAGAGTAGCACAAAAACCGGCTAAAAATTATCAAACTAAAGAAATTACTAATATTTATGACATCTACGGAATCAAGAAAAAAATAAACTCAAATGATCCTCCATTGGATGGATCGAGAGTTACTCGTTCTATGGCCACTTCTGACCCTGTTAGTGGGCAGATCGTGGTAAGTTTGACCATGGACAATAAAGGAGCAAAAGCCTGGGGTGATCTTACCACCAGAGCAGCAAATGACAGAAACCGTGAAGTTGCTATTGCCTTAGATGACGAGATTGTTTCTTGTCCTCGAGTAATCAATCCAATACTTGGAGGAAATACCCAAATTTCCGGAAGTTTTAATGTAGATGAGGCTAAAGACCTTGCCAACATTTTGCAGGTTGGTAAATTGCCTGCCAAAGCCAAAATAGTACAAGAATCATTGGTTGGACCCTCATTAGGAAAAGAGAATATTTCAAAATCTTTGTGGTCTATTTTAGGAGGATTCTTTTTAGTAATGATCTTCATGGTTGTTTACTATACTGCGGGTGGATTTGTCTCCATCATTGCATTGGCACTGAATATTATTTTCATCCTTGCTTCCTTAGCTTCTTTCGGTACTGTACTTACATTGCCGGGCATTGCCGGAGTGGTATTAACTATGGGTATGGCAGTGGATGCCAATATCATTATTTATGAAAGGATCAAAGAAGAATTAGCAGCCGGCAGAACGCTATTACTGGCTATTTCGGAAGGATTCAAACATTCTTTATCGGCGATCATTGACTCTCACGTTACAGCTTTATTATCCTCTATTGTTTTATTTTATTATGGTTTGGGTCCTGTCAAAGGATTTGCTCTTGTACTTATTATCGGTATCATTTTTTCTGTGTTTACTTCAGTGTTAGTATCAAGATTGATCATAGATTGGTGGACAAGCAAGGGCAGACCAATGAGTTTTGCTTCAGACTTTACGGCAAGATTGTTTAAAGATATCAATTTTGATTGGGTAGGGAACAGGAAATACGCCTACATGTTCTCTGGTATTTTAACCCTTATTGGACTTGTCTCATTCTTTACGCGAGGATTTGAATTGGGAGTGGAGTTCAAAGGTGGGTACTCTATTAATGTTCATTTCGAAAATGATGTAGATGCCGAGAAACTTCGTAATTCTTTGACAACTTCTTTTGGAGCAACTCCAATCGTAAAAAGCGTTGATACCAAAAATACTTATAATATTACAACATCATACTTAATCAATGACAATTCTCAGGATGTCAACGAAAAAGTAAAAGCTAAATTACTGGAAGGCATTAATGCCGCAACCGGAGCAAATGTAAATTATACTGATTTTAATAATCACGAAGGTGATGGCACTCATATATTATCTTACAGTCAGGTTGGTCCGGTAATAGCCGACGATATAAAGAACAGCTCAACCAAAGCTATTATTTTATCATTGGTTGTTATTTTCATTTACATTTTGATACGCTTCTACAAGTGGCAATACTCAGCAGGAGCTATTATAGCATTAGCACACGATACATTGGTGGTTCTCACCTTTTTCTCATTGTTCCATGGTATTTTTCCATTTGCTATGGAAATAGACCAAGCATTTATTGCTGCTATTCTTACTGTCATTGGTTATTCGATGAATGATACAGTTATCGTATTTGATAGGATTAAAGAATATTTAGCAATGGATTCTAATAAGAGTGACAAGGAATTGATTAATGCTGCGATCAATACTACACTTTCAAGAACAATCAATACTTCATTGGTTACATTATTAACCATCGTCATATTGTTTTTCTTTGGAGGAAGCAGTATCAAAGGATTTGCATTTGCTTTGATGATTGGTATAGCCATCGGAACCTATTCTTCAATATTTGTTGCAACGCCGGTTATAGTAGACTTTGCAAAAAATCTTAGAATTAACCCTAAGAAAACTTCCGAAACAAAAGGAAAGGCTGTAGCCAAAACAGCTTAATTTATACCTTTATAAAAAATAAAAAAGCCTTAGAGCATTCGTTCTAAGGCTTTTTTATTTTGATATTGAATAAAACTATTGCAAATCTATCTCACTCATTTATAGCACAGGATATACTATTTTTTCATTTGCCCTATGAATAAGTGAACCCTTCCAAGAAATAAAATGGAGATCTATGCAATTCGTAGAAAATGATTAATTAATGGTTGTACGTTGGCTCAAAATCAATTTAAGCTAAAATAATGAGATAAAGTGGATTGATTAAAAGATGTGAATTTTTGATTTCTATTCATAAAATGAATAGTTTAAACATTCAGAATAACTCTAATATTATAACAATATTATATCAGTTGAAAAAATATGTTTTTTAAGATTTGGCAATTTGAACTTATGCTTCCTATTTTTGCCAAGTGAAATAGTTTCATATTGAATAATATAGTTTAGGAAAAAAATTATTCAATCAGATAACCAAGACTTGAAACGGTATTATAAAAAACTAAAATTAACTAAATACCGTGGTCATGCAAAACCCTTTTTACAATGGTTATTCTGGTAACATTGGCAAAGCCATACTTACCCTGTCATTTCTTTTACAAATAACGTGCCAAGTTTTTGCAGGCATTGTTTTTGATGGTAGCCCGGGAACTTCTGCCCCACCCGCCAGTTTAGGGGGATTTCCTATGACGCCTTTCGCTCCTGATCCCCGACCGGCGGATATTTATGGAGGCAGTTTATATCATTACACTAACGTTCCCATTGGTGGAGATTGTGATGCAGAAATAAGATTCGATCTTGATCTGTCACATAGAAAGATTGGAACAGGATGGAGTTCGTGGTCTCATGGATATACAGGATCTGTATATTATACCTCTACCGTGGTTCGCGCCATAAATTTACCGGAAGGAACAAGAGCTTTTTATTTTTATTTCGAAGGCAATTTAGCAGGAATATACAATATTCAGGCTGTAGCCAATGATGGTACCACTAGTGGAGTTATTCCTGTTTCTTCTATAGGCGGAGCGCATTACTTTGGTTTCTACACTACAGCTTCAGCCTGTGAGCTCAGTACTATTAGAATTTATGCTCCTATTGCAACAAGTGGATTTGCAGTTGGTGAATTTGGAATATTCTTAGACAAGCCCAATGGTGAATTGGTATGCGATGATCATATCCAAGTAAGTTTGGATACAAATTGCAAAGCCACAATTTTTCCTAGCATGATATTAGAAAATGAAGATGGTGATGGATGTTCATATGGAGATTATGTGATCGAATTGAGAGATTGGAACACCGGTGCACTTGTTGATGTAGATCCATTTCTTCCATGGCCTCAAGTTGGCTTAGAACAAGTTGGACATAAATATATGGTAAAAATTATTGACCCCGCGTCGGGCAATTCTTGTTGGGGAGAAGTGCTTGTAGAGAAAAAATTCCCTCCTAAAGTTGATTGTCCGGCAGATATAACCTTAGGCTATTCTTGCCTTGATAACATTCCACCGGCAGATATCTGCTTATGTGTAAATTGTGAGAGAGTGACAATGCAATATTATGATAAAGTAAATTATGGATCATGCGATCTTGGATATGACCGGATCATTACCAGAACATTTATTGTTTCAGATGATTTTGGCAATACAAATTCTTGTGTGCAATCTATCAGAATAGAGCTAGGTAATGTTGATGAAATTGTACCTCCTTCAAATTATGATGACCTCCCATTACATGAAAAATCATTGGGCTGTGATGAAAAAGTGGATAGAAGCTTTGATCCTACTTTACATTATTCAAATTCTCCTGAATGTGTTGATGGATATATTTTGGACTCAACAATATTTCTTGCCACAGGAGATCGTGTACCCAAAGTAATGGGTTGGAACTGCATTGATTCAGGTCCTTACTCAGGGCATCCAAGTCCAACTACCATTTACTATCCTAAGTATTCTGAATCGTCTTGTACCATTGATTCTGCCGAATATGTATTATGGCTGGGAACAGGTGCTCCTAGTATCGGAGTATGTCGAAATATAAACATGACTTTTACAGATACTAAAATTGATTTGGCAAGAAAAGATTGTAATGCAGGATCGGTAGGATGTTTTAAGGTTTTGAGAGAATGGGTAGCTGTAGACTGGTGTACCAATAAAGTTCGCCGTATGAATCAACTTATTAAAGTAATGGATAAAAAAGGTCCGGAAATTATTTATCCGGATACAGTATCTGTTGCTATGCTGGAATACGAATGTAAAGGTAGATATGATTTACCGTTACCGTGGCTTGCAGACAATTGCAGCGAACAAGTTGATTACAGTTTGGAAATTGAAACGGGAGAAGTCAGCGGAAGCAGTTCTACCGGATATATTATTTCAAACTTAGGATATGGCTTTCATGATCTATTTATTGTTGCAGAAGATTGTTGCGGTAACATAACAAAGAAAAAAGTAGTACTGGATGTATTGGATGTTACTCCACCAATAGCAGTTTGTGAGAAGAGAACAGTTGTAGCATTAAACGGAAAACTTTCTCCGGGACTTAATACAGTAAAAATTCAAGCCAACACCTTTGATGATGGTTCATTTGATAATTGTTCACAGCATTTGTATTTCAAAGCTATCCGCATGGATGAGTTACTAGGTACACTCAACGGAAGTACAAAAGAAAATAAATTAACATGCAATGGAGCCAACGGCGATGATGATGCAAAAACTAAGGACAATCAAGTTTATTTTGATGACCATGTTATGTTTTGTTGTAGCGATGTTGGTAATACTGTCATGGTCGTATTCAGAGTATTTGATGTCAGTGTAAAAGCCGGACCTGTGCATCCATCCGATATGAATGCAGGCGGATATTTAGCCGGCCACTTTAGCGATTGCATGATCGAGGTAGAAGTTCAAGATAAATCCATTCCAACTGTTGTTGCTCCTCCGGACATAGTCGTGAGTTGTGACTTTTGGTTTGATATTGATAAATTAGAAAATCCTTATGATTCAACTTTTGGAAAAGTAGTAAATGATGTAGCTTGGCGCTCTACTGTAAAAACAAAAGATATAGTATGTAAATATTCTTGTGTTGGAAATCCAAAAACCGGATATCCAGGTTATATCTCAGGAATTCCTACACATCTTGAGCCGGCTTCTAACAAAGCTTGTAATTATTATAATTCTTTATTTGATATAAATCATCCGGAAAACAAATATGATTTACTTTGGGGGCAAGATGGTTATGTATTATCATCTTGTGGCGCGATGCCTCAAATTGAGGTAGAAGATAGACGGGACTGTGGTTCTGGTAGAATATTGAGGCATTTCTTTGTACGCACTCCAAACAATGTAGTCGTGAAAGCCACTCAAACGATATGGGTTATCAATTGTGATCCATTTACAGTCGATCCGGATTTTTGCAGTGAAACAGATGATATTGACTTTCCTCATTGTGATCAAGAGCCGATCTACCTAGAAGGATGTGGCGCAGATATAAGTCCTGATAATCCGATATTGGGAAGACCTCAAATAAGCAATGGTTCTTCAAGTTCATGCTCATTGATTTCTATAGACTACATTGATGAGCGTTTTGATATTGAGCCTGATGCCTGCTACAAGATTATAAGAAAATGGGAAATCATTGATTGGTGCCAATACGATCCTCTCGATCGCCAGCCTACAGGCAGATGGTCATATTATCAAATAATAAAAGTGTCAGATCACATTGCTCCCATCGTAAATTGTCACATAGGCGACTGCGAACCTGCTTCTAAAAATGCTCAAGGAACTTGTATTGGGCATTTATCCATCTCAGCCACAGCCACTGACTCATGCACTGCAGAAGACTGGTTATTCTATGAGTATAAACTTGACTTAAACAATGATGGTCGTTTTGATTATGTTGTAGGGCCTTTGACTAAAAAACAATATAATGAAGGATATTTAGCAAAAAATCATTTCAATCCTTATGCAGATAATGACAATAATCCATTTGATGCCTCAGGAAATTATCCTATTGGCAAACATAGAATTCAATTTTATGTGGAGGATGGATGCGGTAACATTTCAAAATGTGACACAGTTTTTACAGTAAAAGATTGCAAAGCCCCTACTCCTTATTGTCTTGCAGGGGTAACCACTGTAACTATGCCTTCAAGTGGCTGTATTGATATTTGGGCCAAGGATTTGGATAGAGGCTCGTTTGACAATTGCACTCCTCAAAACAAGCTAAAATTCTATTTCCAAGCGGATACCGGAAAACCATTTATAAGAATCTGCTGCGAAGATTTTGTAAAAGCCAAAGTGAGCGATGTATATGTTTTGGAAACAGAAATCTATGTAGCTGATGAGGAAGGGAATTTTGATTTTTGCAAATCCTTCATCAATATACAAGATAATGGATTATGTCCAGACCCAATTCTTGATAATGTAAAAATTAATGGGGTCATCAAAACAGTAAATCAAAAAGAAGTTCACCCTGTAACCGTAAAGCTGTATGAAAACACTGCTTTATTTAGGCAAGGTTCAGTAAATGAAAAAGGAGAATACAGCTTTGAAAGATTACCTTATCACAATCAATATTATCTTGAGGCGGTAAGGGATGATAATCCGGTAAATGGTGTAACGACAGCCGATATTGTAAAATTACAAAAGCATCTTCTTGGACAAGAAGAACTCACTGATCCGTACTTAATAATTGCGGCAGATGTAACGAATTCTAAATCAATCACGGCTGCAGATTTAGCAGAAATTAGAAGATTAATTTTAGGAATAAGCAGTACTTTCCAGAAAGTTCCATCTTGGACATTTGTACCAAGAGATTACCGCTTTATTGATCCTTCTATTCCTTGGAATTATCCATCACAAAATTTAGTCAAAATTGTAAATGATCAAGCTATAATTGATTTTGTTGGGATAAAAATGGGTGATTTGAACTTGTCTGCGAAATCTAATTTCAATGATGACAATGAAACTAGATCCAGTTCTGACATTTCATTATTGGTTCAAAATGAAGAATTCAATGCCGGAGAAACATTAAAAATAGTTTTAGCTTCCAATAAAAATATATTCATTTCCGGAATTCAATTCGGGCTCCAAATAGAAGAAAACCTTGGGGAGTTTGTGGGCATTGAAGAAAATGGAACAGTGCTATCAAACGAATATTATTCGAAAATAACAAATCAAATCCAATTTAGCTATAACTGGTCTTCTCCAAAAAATACAGTTGAAAATAAAGAAATAATAAGTCTTATTGTAAAGACAAAATCTAAGGGAAAATTAAGTCAATTGTTTGAATTCAACGATAGTAAGATACAAAGAGAAATTGTGTACAATGGCGAGTCGATTGCCAATGACTTCCAATTAAAGTTTATGGACAATGGCCATGAATTGAATAATCAAAAAATAAGCATTATCAAAACTGAGCCAAATCCAATGTCAAGTCAATCGAATATTTATCTTAATTCAAATTATGATGGAATCTGTTCAGTCTCAGTATACAATAGCTTAGGCTCCAAAATCATTAATCAAAAAATCACCATACGTAAAGGAATAAATACAATTCTATTAGATAGAAAAGATTTAGGAATTTCAGGAGTTTACTTTGCTCAAATAGAAAGTACACATAATAAAGTAGGACAGAAAATTATTGTATCCGATTAGAAAACACGATAGTTATTTAGTTAGAAAACAGCTCTCATTTTTATGAGGGCTGTTTTACTTTAGTAAAGAATCTTCACAAAGGATAACCAGCGGCCATTAAAAGCTATAAATAGTGAATTCCAAGAAGCAACTGTTATTAAAACTATCTACCGATCTTTGTAAATGTGAAGTAATAATTTTAAAACAATAATCATTTGTCAAACTTCTTAGGCTTATAAAATCAACATTGGTTTTAAAAATCAGAAATTAACCAAAGTCTCTGAATTAAAAATAATTGATGAATTTAGCATCAAATCAAATTCTGACTTACCTTATAAAAATGAAATAAATTTTTAGCTATCAAATCAAACTCAATATTAGCAATATAGCCGGAATGAACTTGAGAAAAAATAGTATGATGCCAAGTAAAAGGAATAATATTTACTTCAAAATAATGCTCGTTGTAATTCACATGAGACACAGTAAGACTAACTCCATCAACAGTAACTGAACCTTTGTACTGAACTAGTGCATTAAAAACAGGATCCAGCTCAAATCTTAAAACAAACTGATTATCCTCAATTTTTTGGATATCAAGCAATCGAGACTGATACTCAATATGACCTAAAACTAAATGACCATGCATAGCAGCTGACATAGGCAGCGCAAGTTCTAAATTAATTTTTGAGCCTACTTTCCAATCTTTTGCGTTGGTGATATTTAATGTTTCTAGAATTGCTGTAACCTTGTAATCTTTGGCCGTTTTACTGATCACAGTCAAACAAATTCCATTATGCGCTACAGAATGATCTATTTCTATTTGATTGAGCAATTCTGATACGATCGTAAATGTCTTTGATTGCCCATCTTGATCAATCCCGGTGATTACTCCAATATCTTTGATTATTCCCGAAAACATAAAATTTAATTTCTAATCAATTCGATAAATCCTGTCAAATCAAATGGCCTTCCCTCTCCGGATTCTGTTTGGTAAGGAATAACTCTGCAATGATAATAATAGGTCCCCGGACTCAAAGCTTTTCCGTCCAAATCATTTCCATCCCAATTAATCTGTGGGTCATTTGTTTTAAAAACCATACCGCCCCACTGATTCAACACTTTAAAATCTACAGAACGGATTAATCTGCTTTTCCTTGGGATAAACATATCATTTTTCTGATCAAAGTTTGGTGAAAATGTATTAGGTAGTTCATACTCAATACACAACTTAGAACAGACCCATTGGGAGGAAACACAAGAATTTCCACTCGAGTCGAATGTAGTCAATTCAAAACATACTGGCTTGTCAAATCTATATGAATAGTCGAATTGGAACGTATTAGGATATTGAAAATTGAAACTATCAATAACTTGTTTGGAATCCAACTGAAATACTTTTAATTTAAAGCTAGAGCTTGGTCTTAGGTTGCAATTAAAATTAGGATCACTCCAATTTATCCGGTAAGTAATATTTTTATTTTGGTCTACATCTTGAACACAGGGATCATCAATTCGGATTACCGCACAACATGGCGGCAAAGTGTCCACAACACTAATACATTTTATGTTGGAATTATTAATAGTTAAATATTTTTGAGTCGGCAAATTAATATAGCCAACCGATTGTACAAAGTAACAATATTCTTGACCTACAGATACCGTCGAGTCAGTATATTTTCTACTCTTAACTGAATCTATTAAAGTATAATTTTGTGTGTTAAATTTTTTCCGAAAAATTCGATAGAATTGATTATCCCATGGCACAGATTCAGTCCATTTCAATACTATTTTCCCATTCCCTGTTTCTGCATTACAATAGATGGATTGAGCCTGAAGGCTCGCTCTATTGAGGAGTAAAGATGACTTCAAAACAAGTCGATAGGTAAATTGAGAATCAAGAGTATTCAAAGACTGATCCACAAAATTACTGTCTGTGATTTCTGAAATTGAGCTATAATAATAAGTCAATATTGGCACATTACTAAAATTAGAATTGAGTGATCTTCTGTAAACATTAAGTTCATACGGTGGAGTAAATACGGATGTATCAATGGCGAGAGTATCTGCTTTTTTCCAGCTGATAAAAATCTTTCCGGAGTTTAAGGCGGTTTCACGTACGTCAACATTAGACAATAGTAAATAGTCATCCACACCATTCTTACAAAGTTCATTAGAAGCAAATGAATTATTCAAATTATAGGGAAACATTGCCGCTGATAATTCTCCAAATATAGCCTCAATTCTATAACAATAATTTACTCCCTCATCTATTAAAGAATCTTTATAAAAATAGGAACCGTTCAATGTAGAATTTACCAAATAAGCTATTCGCCGGTAATTGTATGGCAACAAGGATGGATAACAACTGTCTTGTTGAATATTGGAATTCCCTTCTTTCCTCCAAATGGAGAATCCCAAGAATCCTTTTGCATCTCCGCAAGTATAAGGTTTATGCCAGTGCACAAAATTAACTTTCTCTTTGGACACTACTGAATCTAGAATTGGTGGAGCTGCAACAATTTTAATTCGAATGACATGAATAGCTGTCGCTCCTGAAGTATCAAATAAGTTATCTACAGCCTTTATAACAATGGAATAATATTCCTTTCTTACATGGTCACAATCGGTTTGCCAGCTTATTTGCCCTTTGATAGGTGAATTTTGGTAACCGGATAAAAAATCATGTGATGCCGACCCGGAAAGCGCAAATGGAGAACCGGTGAAACTTACTTTAACTCTTCTACCAAAAAACTGAAGATCAGGATCTGAAATTTGAACAGGAATTTTCAGTAGTGCCCCGGCAATAATGCAAGTATCTGTAAGAGCAACAATTTTAGGTGGTGTATTTTTGATACAATCATCTTTTACCAAAATTTGCATATCACGCATGGTCGTTGAAATCAACACTCCTGAACGAAATTCATGCACTAAAATCACAATGTTATATTCACCTGCTTTCTGTGGAGTATTCCATGTAAACGTGCCTGAACTTGGGTCCAAATAAATCTGATTCAAAGGACCTGCTTGAATCTTGTCCGGATAAGAATAATTGGGAACCGGCAAATTGACATCCATCATCGGAACAGATAACTCAAAAGATAAACTATCACCATCAATATCAAAAGCAGATGGGTTATGTTGAAATAATTGACCCACACATGCAAAATCTATTGGATCTTGCAATAAAGTAACCGTGTTGTTTTTTCCTTGAAAAATTGGATTCAAAATACTGATAGTGGTTTGAACATAAAAAGGAACATCCACTGAATTTGGAGGATCGACATTCAATATATCAGAAATTCTATTAGGATCAAGAAACCCAATAGTATACCTTCCTCTCCCCGGATATATATGCCTAGAGGTGTATAAGTTCTTTTTTATATCATTTCCTAGAAGAATTCCTGAAAGATTGCTTCTTGCAACATTTGTTGTCACACCGTCTCCCCACATAATACTTATTGTATCTCTATCGGCTTCTGCACTGCTTGCTTTTGTATAAGTGGTCACTGTAGCTTCTATCTCAAAATCCGAAATTTGTCTTACAACAATTTCCCCCGCTCTATTATGTGTTGCAAATAAACCCAATGGACATAAAAAGGTATTGAACAATATAATTAGCCTCTTACAATTCATCAAGGTTAATTAAAGATAAACAATTTTTAAGGCTATCTCTCCACAAAGGTATTTGGTCACTCACTACAGTTCTAATTTTGCTTGTATCCAACACTGAGTACTCTGGTCTCGGAGCAGCAGCATTGAATTCGCTGGTTGGAATAGCTGTGAGATCAACTTCCAAACCTTTAAGCTCAAAAATAGATTGAGCAAATTGAAACCAAGAACAATTGCCTTGGTTTGCAAAATGATAAATTCCTGAATTTGACTTAGCATTATCCATAGCAATAAGCTTCATTGTCCATTGTGCCAAATCTGCAGCATAAGTTGGAGATCCAATTTGATCATCCACAACTTTGATAGGAATTTTCTTTTTTGCCAATCTCAGCATTGTTTTTACAAAATTATGACCAAATGACGAATAAATCCATGAAGACCGAATAATAAAATAATCAGTCATGACAGAACTAATTATTTCTTCTGCCTTCATTTTGCTTATTGCGTATTGACCTTTTGGGCTCAAAAGATCAGACTCCACATAAGGAGTTAGCCTCCCGGCTTGATGAAAGACATAATCTGTAGAATAGTGAACCAATCCGGCTGTCTTCTGCTTGCATACTTCTGCTATAATCCCAACTGCATCTGCATTAATTGTCGTACAAAGAGTATTCTCTTGTTCAGCAAAATCTACCTTGGTATAGGCTGCACAATTAATTATCCAGTCAAATTCTTCGGACATCAATTTAGGCTTAATACTTGCAAGGTCTGCCAAATCCAAATCCTTCCTACTCCAAAAAACAAAATCAATACTGGGGAAATGATTTTCAAGTACTTTAAGTTCACTCCCAAGTTGTCCACTAGAACCTATAACCAAAATTTTGATTCTCATAACTAACTCTGAAATACAGACCAATTCATATCTTTCTCTGATAATATCATTTCACTTCGAGGTATGATCCAATCTATTCCTAATGCCGGATCCAACGGAAAAATTCCACTTTCATTTTCTTTACTATAAAAAGCATCACATTTATAACAAAAAATAGTCTGATCTTTCAAAACAGCATAACCATGTGCGAATCCTCTAGGTACATACAATTGCCTTTTATTATTCTCACTTAACAGGATTGAAAATACTTTACCGTAAGTAGTGCTGTTCAATCTAAGATCGACAACAACATCAAGAACTTCTCCTCTTATAACTCGTACCAATTTGGATTGAGCAAAATTCCCTACTTGAAAATGTAAACCACGAACAACGCCATAATTAGAACAGGATTCATTATCTTGTACAAACGGATGAGAATTAATTATACCACCCCATTTTTCAAGATGAAAAGTTTCTGAAAAATAACCTCTTTCATCCAAATACACATCAGGCTCAACTATCAGCAAATCTTGAAAATCTGTAGCAATTATTTTCATCTTAAAAACATTTTAAGCGATTGGACAAATAAACACATAGTCTATTTTTCTTTAAATAAAATTCGAATAGGAACCCCTTTAAAATTGAATAAACCTCTCATCTGGTTTTCAATAAATTGTTTATAAGATCCTTTAATCTGATCCGGATAGTTGCAAAAAAAAGAAAACACTGGATAGTGTTTGTCTATTTGTGTAATGTATTTTATTTTAATTAAATGATTGCGGTAAGATGGAGGAGGATACTTGGCAATGGCTTCAAGCATTTTATCATTCAGCTCGGACGTTTTGATTTTCTGTGATCGATTATGAAAAACTTCATGGCCGATTTCTATAGCTTGATAAATCCTTTGCTTCTCCAATGCAGATATAAACAATACCGGGACATCCGAAAATGGAGCTAATTTTTCTTTGATCCGCTTTTCAAATTGCATTGCAGTGTTGGTTTCCTTCACTACCAAATCCCATTTATTCACCAATATCACAATCCCCTTATTCCTTCTAACAACAAGCGAAAACAACTCCATATCTTGCGACTCAATCCCATCGTTGGCATCAATCACAAGGAAACAAACATCAGCTTCTTCTACAGCTCTAATGGCACGCAGCACAGAATAGAATTCAAGATCTTCGTTAACCTTACTTTTCTTTCGGATTCCGGCTGTATCAATTAAAATAAAGTCCTTGCCAAATTTACTATATCTTGAATGAATTGGATCTCGAGTTGTTCCGGCAATATCAGTAACGATGTTCCGTTCTTCACCTAAAAAAGCATTAACTAAAGAGGATTTACCTACATTTGGTTGCCCAATAATCGCAAACTTTGGAATCTGTTCATCTTCATATTCATCCTGTGGAATCAACTTTACCAAATCATCCAAAAGCTCGCCGGTCCCACTCCCTGAAATAGCTGCTATAGGATAAACTTGCTCAAAGCCCAGTGCCCAAAATTCATGCGAAGCCAAAAGTCTCTCGTGATTATCAGCTTTATTAACCACCAAAAATACTTTTTTATTGACATTGCGCAGTAGTCCGGCTACAGATTCATCTGCCGGAGTTATCCCTGCAACGGCATCCACTACAAAAAATATTGAAGAAGCTTCTTCGATTGCAAAATCAACTTGCTTCTTAATATTTCTTTCGAATACGTCATTACTTTGTTCAACAATTCCTCCTGTATCAATGATATGAAAATTCTTCCCATTCCAATCCCCCACACCATATATTCTATCTCGAGTCACTCCACTAACATCATCAACAATAGCCTGATTGGTTTTTGTCAATCGATTAAACAAAGTTGATTTACCAACATTTGGTCTTCCCACAATAGCAACTGTAAAACTCATAAATTAATTCCTGTTTTCTTTAAAAAATTCTCGTCCTCTCTCCAATTTTCTTTCAACTTAGCAGTCAACCCCAAAAAAACTCTTTGTCCCAAAAATTGCTCGATAGCTTCTCTGCTTTTTATTCCAAGGTTTTTTATAGCTGACCCATTCTTTCCTACGATAATGGCCAATTGCGAGGACTTGTTGACCATTATTGTGGCATCTATTTTTACCAACTCTGCTTGTTCGTCCACCCCTTTACAGCTATTAATAACAACTATTGTGCTGTATGGAATTTCATCCGAATAATTCAAATAAATTTGTTCTCTTATCATTTCAGATAGAAAGTACCGAATTGGTTTTTCACTAACGTCATCTGCAGGAAAATAGGCCTCATGTTCCGGCACATTATTTTCTGCCCATTGTATCACGGCATCCAAGCCTGCATTAGTTTTTGAGCTCACTTCAAAAACCGGAATATTCTCTGCAATAATTTTCAATTCATCATAGATAGCTGATAATTGAGAAGATTTAATCTCATCCATTTTATTGATTACAATTGCCGTCTTGATTTTAGAATCCAATACTTTCTTTAATAATTCAACCTGCTGTTCTATCTTAGACAATCCATCTAAAACAAATAATAAAAGATCTGCATCTTCAATCGCAGAATAAATTTCTTTGTTCATTGCATGGTGCAATTTGTACAAAGCCCGATCAACAAATCCCGGACTGTCAGAAAAAACCAATTGAATATTTTCTTTATTCAAAATGCATAACATTCTTTGCCTTGTGGTTTGTGGCTTATGGCTTACGATAGCATACTTTGTGCCCATGATGGCATTCAAAAAACTTGACTTCCCTGCGTTGGGCATGCCCACAATATTTACAAATCCTGCACGCATATTTACAGTTTACTTTCAACAAATTGAACAAATGAAATTGGATCCATTTTTCTCCAAAGAATATCATTCCATTTCTTGCCCATTTGAACAAATCGATGAATTCCACTCCTTTTCATTTCTTCCAACACATGATCAAGTACGCTTATGAAACAAATATATCCACTCTCTTCTGCCACATCTTCTGCCCATTCTTCATAATAACTATCATCAGAACCATGAAAATTAAAAACATATTCACACAATAATATATATTTTGAAATTCCTTGATCTCTCATCTTATCAATGATGTCCCTTTTTAAAAACATGATATCATTTCCTATCGCATCATTCCATTCTCCTATTAGTTCAAGAACAACCACTCCGTCATCATAATCGGTATATAACTGCTTGACAAATAGATTTTCAGCCTCAAATTCATCCCAACGAGGGTGGATATAATAGTTATATACTTTTTTATCATATCCAAATTCATTGTATGTTTGCCCAAAGAAAGGACTAGCCTCATCTTCAGCACTGTTATAAATATCTAACCAATGATAAAAAGGTTCTATATCATGCATAAAATCTTGACATGTTGATTATTATCACAGGCCCTGAATCTTCAGGCAAAACCACCTTAGCCACTGCCCTAAGTAATCATTACAAAGGTACTCTGATTCATGAATATAGCAGAGAATATTTGCATAATCTGAATAAACCCTATTCTTTACAAGATTTACACCAAATTGCTTCACAACAATACAATTCTATTCTTAAAGCATTAAGCGATAATTCAAAACATCATTTTGTAGATACAGATTGGATAAATGTATCAATTTGGGCAGAATTAAAGTTTGGAACATCAAAAGAAGAATTCGAAAAATACACTCTGTTACCGGATTTATACCTCATTTGTTGTCCTGATCTACCTTGGGAATTCGATCCATTGCGAGAAAATCCCCATGAGTTAGAGCTTCTATTTTTACTTCATTACCAAAAGGTTTTAGAATCAAAAACAGCCTATTGTCTGATTCAAGGAGTTGGGACAAAGAGAATAAATCAGGCCATTAATGCTATAGAAAGTCATAGAATATCTTAATTTTGTGCCGAAAGGGGTGCCAATTTTAACAGTGTTCTGTTTAGTCGGCTGAGATTAGACCCTCTGAACCTGGGCAAGTAATGTTGCCAAGGGAAAAGGAATTGCAAAACACTCCTTTTGTTTTTGCAAAATGAAGTTCAAACTTTGGTTTTATTTTCTCTTAATTTCTTACACATCTTCCCTAGCTCAACTTACAGGATATTTGGTAGATCAACACGATCAACCTATTCCCGATTGTAAAATATCCAACCCTTTAGTCTCAGGGTATTCCATATCAAACGCAGAGGGAAAATTTTACTTCATAAAGAATGACACAGGGAGGACAACACTAAGATTTCAAAAATTCAATTTGGATACAGTACTTACACTGGACAAAAGCACTTCGAATCCCCCAAAAATCAAAATCCCTTTTGTCACAACACTTCAAGAGTCTATTATTCAGTCAGAGAGTTGGGGCACACAGAAAAATCCAAATACTGTTTCCTTAAAAAAAGATCAACTTGATATTCTGGAATCAGGAAGAGACATTCCCTTTTTGTTGGACAGACTAAGCTCTTGTTTTAGCTCATCCGATGGAGGAAACGGAATTGGATATACCAACATTAGAATAAGAGGAGTAGAGCCCTACCATATTCAGTACAGCTTGAATGGTGTACCCATTAACGATTCAGAATCCTCTCTTGCATACATTGTAAATATGCCCGATATAGCTCATCAGGCAGACCAAATCTTGATTCAAAAAGGAGCCATACCAAGTCGAGCCGGTGCAGGTGGTTTTGGGGCCGCTATAGATCTACTGACGGGAGGAATTAAAAATCAAAAAAAATGGATAATACGATCACAGATTGGTTCATTTCACTCACTAAAAAACAGTTTACAATTTCAGTCCGGTTTACTCAATAAATCAAATGCTTTTGATATCGCAATAAGTCACCAAAAATCTTCCGGCTATGTGGACAGAGCAAGCTCCAACTTGAGTTCTTTTTCTTTAAATTACAACTATCTCAGGCCAAAATGGAGTTCAAAATTCACTATTTTTGGAGGCAAGGAAATCACCGGCCAAGCATGGTTTGGAATTCCTCAAGGATACATTACAAACGACAGTTTACGACGAACAAATATTGCCGGCACAGAAAAATCCGGAAATCCGTTTTTTGACAAAGATGATTATTTGCAATTACACTTCCAATGTCATCAAATGTTTGTATTAACTCCCTCTTTGGAACTCAACTATACCGGTAATTATACAAGAGGAAAAGGATTCTTTGAAAATTTTAAAGCCAATGAAGTCTTGGAAAACTACTCCATAAAATCCGGTACAACATCTACTGCAGATATTGTAAGACAAAAATGGTTAGACAATCATTTTGTTTTCAATACAATCAAACTTATAAAGTATTTTACCAATCAAGATCTATTAAATATTGGCTTATCGGCCTCTACTTATTTAGGTAAACATTATGGAATTGCCAATCCTTATTCCACTTTTGATTTTAAAAAAATTGCCGC
This sequence comes from Saprospiraceae bacterium UBA3362, assembly GCA_002360455.1. Taxonomy (GTDB): domain Bacteria; phylum Bacteroidota; class Bacteroidia; order Chitinophagales; family Saprospiraceae; genus Vicinibacter. The sequence goes on along the minus strand of DEQQ01000044.1, from coordinate 46,320 downwards.
TCAATATTATTTTAGTAATTCCTCCAAAAATGAATTAGCAGCTTTTTTTAAATACAATAAGCGAATTCATCATTGGGAATTGGGAACTGATTGGAGTACAAAATATATTCAATACCGGGCCAAAGGAACGCATGACAAATACAATAATATCGACATTAACAGACAGTTTGGACTGTTCAATGGAAGGCTTTATTTCAATCATAAAACCAACTCAAACTGGCAGCAATCTCTCCAATTATTTTATATCCAGAGAGAGCCTTTTCGAGACGATCTGTTGAGCAACACTCAAGTTGGAATTGAAAAACTTATTTCAACAGAAATTGGTTCAATTTTTAATTCTAAATTCTATCAAATAAATCTCAATTTTTATGCTATGCTGTACCAAAATTATTTCGCTTTTTCTGGTGAAGTCAATCAGGTCGGAGAACCCATAAGAATCAACATTCCCAATGCTTATAGAATAGGAATTGAAAGTTCAGTATTCTTTCATTGGAATTCATCAAATCTGTCTAATCTCCAAATCAATATCAGTCGCAATAGATCAAATGAATTTCTATATAAAACTTTAGTTTATAATGAAAACTTTGAGCTAATTCAAGTTCAAGAAAACAGGCTCAAACATTCAAGATTAAGTCTTTCTCCGGAGCTTATATCTTCTTTTGGTCATCAGATTAAAATCAAAAAATTGAAAAATTTATTCATAGACTATCATCACAAATGGGTTGGAAAAATGATTCTCGACAATTCAAATGATGAGCTTAAATCTTTGCCCGCATTTCAATATGGTGACATAAAAATAGGAAAGCCATTTTCTATAGGACCCCATAATTCAGAAATTTGGGTCTCCGTAAACAATCTTTGGAATCGCCGCTACGCCAGCAACGGATGGGCCTATAGCTATGCGACAAATTTCAGCTCTGACCCCATGGATCCTTATGTAAAATCTATTGATAATGGCAAACTACACCATGGAGTCGGCGTATTTCCACAAGCTACAATAAATGTTATGCTCGGCTTTAAAATCCAGTTTTTATAATCCTAAAAGTTAAACGTAAAACCTACTCTGTATTCGATAGGTATATTTATAGAGTTTTTGGGTGCAAGCACATCATAAAGAACATAAAACTCATAACTCAATATTCCTCCGGCATTATAACCCAAACCAAGATTCAATTGATCTCTTCTTACTTTTTTCGTCTCTATGGTATATTGGGGAGTAATCCCTATCAACTCATCTTCCCAAGAAGACATGTATTCAAAATGACTAAATAAAACACCAAGAAACTTAAGACGGGTAAAGGCTCCAATCCCAAAATTATGGACATTCAATTTCAAAATATCGGTACTGTATTCATACCTTCCGTGAAGATAGGTATAAGAGACTCTTGGTCCGGCAGACCAAAACCTGAAAAGCTTATAGCCGGCCATAGGTGAGATACCAACCGAGAAAAGATTTCCATTAATACTTGGATTCAATGAGCTAAAGCCATAACCTAAACCAAAACCACCTCCATACCATAGTTTTTCTTTCAATGGAATTTCTTGTTTTTCCTTCTTTTTTGACTTGGATTTTGAGCGAGATTGAGCAAAAGCCTCTTGGCCAAACACGGTAGCCAAGAGCAAAACTAAAATGATTATTTTTTTATACATATATAATATATTGTATTTCAGTGACTTAATTTTTATTTAAAACGAAAAACCAAATAATTTTATTGTACTAAATCTTATAATCACAATTTTATTAAATTCGCATTTAAATTCAACAATAAACAATTTGGTATATGGTTAAAAAAATCTATTTCGCAACTTCTCTTTTGCTTTTATTGGCATTAAGTTCATTTGCACAAAATTTTAAATCAACAACCTTGAACAATCCTCAAAGGTTGCAAAACTTTAGCCAATATTTTTCAGAGTACAAGATTTATGAATTAGACTTGAGTTTAATAAAAAAGTCATTGGCCACAAGAGGCAATCGCCATCAATTCAATCTTAATTTTGATAACCATCAATGGCAGTTAGACCTTTTCGGTTTTGAAGCCCTTACCCCCGATTACCAGCTTTTGGTAGGTACTGACGAAGGTGTAAAAAAATTGGGAAGAAACAAAAACTTGCAATTTTTTAAAGGGTATAACAGAAACAGTCCCGGATCAAAAGCCTTTATGACCATTTCTGACAACTTCCTACTTTTAAGTGTAGAAGAGAACGGAAATACTTATTTTGTTGAAAAAGCAAGGCTTTCTGATCCATTGTCCTCAGACTCTGAGTTTATCTTCTACAACACCAATGATGTAAAGAAAAATCCCGCAGTGAACTGTGGTTATGATTTTTACAAAGCCCAAATGGATCAATTCAAAGAAAATCACAACGAATTAAATAACAGGAACCATTGTGTTACTGTAGAGGCCGCATTGGCCATGGATTTGACTATTTTCCAATGGCAAGGGAATAATTCCGGCACTGCTGAAGCTTGGGCAACAGGAATTTTGGCTTTAGTAGAAACCAATTATGATAATGAATTTGCCCATGGCGTCCAAATGGCTGCTTCTGCCACTTATGTTGCCACTACCACCTCTTCAGATCCTTGGAACGGCGTAAATAATATAAATACTCATTTGGATGTCCATTTGTCTTGGGGCAACGGTGGAGGCTATAATGGAGCCAGTTATGACTTTGCTACTGCTTGGACCAGAAAATATACCTCCGGGGCCGTGGGCCTAGCTTGGGTAGGTGTCGTATGTACCAGCAATAGATATAATGTGTGCAGTGCCTTCTCTACAGCCTCAAATACCAACAGACAGCTTCAAGCTCATGAGGTTGGACACAACTTCAGTGCCGGGCATGATGCCTCAGGTTCCAATACTATCATGGCACCTGCAGTGAATGGCTCAAGCACATGGTCGTCAGCATCAATCAGCGCAATTAGTGGACATATTTCCTCCAGATGGTGTCTGGATATTTGTTCTAGTGGATCTGCCCCTACAGCAGCCTTTAGTGGATCACCTACTATTGGTTGTGCGCCTTTGAGAGTTACTTTTAGAGACCTATCTACTGGCAATCCTACCTCTTGGCTTTGGTCATTTCCTGGAGGTACTCCATCTACTTCAACCCAACAAAATCCCGTAGTTACTTATAATGCAGGTGGAATATACGATGTTACCCTGGAAGTAAGAAATGCAAGTGGAGATGATGTAGTAACTCAAAATCAGTATATCTATGTTTACGATCCGGTTATTGCTTTCTTTGATGAAATAATCGACCTCAGACATGTATTCTTTAATAATCAATCTTCCAACGGAGATACTTATAAATGGGATTTCGGAGACGGAGAAATGTCAACCGATGAAAATCCTGAACACGAATACAACAGAGACGGAACTTTCACAGTAAAATTGACGGTTACAAATTTTTGTGGGTCTAAGACTTACACAAAGAGAATTACTATAGCTACCCCACCTATTGCTAATTTTGAGGCAGATACTACATTAGGCTGTGCAAGTTTTACAGTTCGTTTTAAAAACCTGTCTTCAAACAATGTGGTGCGCTATGAATGGTCGTTTCCTGGAGGAAATCCTTCATTTTCTACACAATTAAATCCTACGGTAACCTACAATTACGCAGACTCATTTACAGTAAAATTAAAAGTGTCTAATGCTGCTTACGATCATACTTTTACCAGATCCAAATACATTGTAGTCGATACTGTTCCTACAGCCAAATTTGATGAGTTGATCACAGGATTAAATGTAGATTTTTTTAATCAATCTATAAGAGGCAAAAATTACAATTGGAGTTTTGGAGATGGAACTACTTCCAAAGATGCCAATCCAAACTATACTTATGGTCAAAGCGGAACATACAATGTGAGATTGATTGTAGACAATAAATGCGGCAAAGACACTCTCGACAAAACAATCACTGTCAGTGCAGGATTATTTGCAGCATTTAATGCTAATACGAGAATCGGTTGTGCACCAATGCAGGTACAATATCAAAATCAATCTCAAGGCGCAAACTCATTCAAATGGACTTTCCCGGGCGGAAATCCAAGCTCAAGCACCAGCCCGAATCCATTGGTAAGTTATGATCAGGCCGGTACGTACGATGTGACTTTGGAAGTGACTGATGGTATTGATACCAAAGTAAGTACTCAAACAGGCTATATCAAAGTAAATCAAAACCCGATTTCTGCATACAATTATGCTATCTCAGGGTTATCTGTGAACTTTACAAATCAATCTCAATTTGGCAATAGTTATGCTTGGGATTTTGGAGATGGCAAACAAAGTACAGAGCCTAATCCTTCTCATACTTTCGCATCAGAAGGTGAATTTAAAGTAATACTGTCTGTTACAAATGAATGCGGAACAGTTTCAATTACTAAAGATGTTATTGTCTATCTTATCCCTAAGGTTTCTTTTATTTCGGATACAACTTTAGTATGTGCAGGAAGCTTTGTTCAGTTTAAAGACCTTTCCTCTAAAGACGTCAATGATTGGTCTTGGCAATTTAGTGGAGCAATTCCTGCATTGTCCACAGAACAAAATCCAAAAGTAGTCTATTGGAAAGCCGGAACCTATTCTGTCAAATTGGTTGTTAAGAATACAAATGGCTCTAACACTTTAACTAAAACAAATTACATCAAAGTGTTGTCGCCAATCAAGTGTCCAAAAGCAAACAAAGAATACAGTGAGGGCAATGATGAAGATCCTTTCAACAAATTGAATCCTAGATCTTCTACTACTCCTGCCAAACCTTGGACAATAGTACCCAATCCAAGTGAAGGAATGTTTGTCTTGAATTTTGAACAAAGTCCAAACTCACAATATCGTGTGAGGGTCTTCAACATGCAAGGCTCTCTTGTGTACCAAAGAACGATCTCAAATCCTGAACAATCCGTTCGATTCGACCTAAGTGCATTGAGTAAAGGATCTTACTTTATCCAACTGTCCAACGAGGTTGAAAATCAAACAACAAAATTGATAATTCAATAATTTAATCCGCAAAAATCTGAAAGGCTCATGCTGAAATATGCATGAGCTTTTTTATTTAATTCAAACAATCCATTTTATGAAAACCAATTTTCCTGAAGCCAATGCACTTAACGACGTGGCAGCGTTTCACCAACTGTTCAAATTGCCTGTCCTGAATCAAGCTCAAATCCCTGATCAAGCAAGAGTCCAATTAAGGTTAAATCTACTCAAAGAAGAGTTGCGTGAACTGGAAGAAGCAGTAGAAGCTCAAGATTTGGTTGCTGCTGCAGATGCCTTCTGTGATTTGCAATATGTGCTGTCCGGAGCCATTCTAGAGTTCGGATTAGCCGATCAATTTAAAAATTTATTCGATCATGTTCAAGCATCCAATATGAGTAAAGCATGCAGCAGTTTGGAGGAAGCCGAACAATCTATAGACTGGTATAAAACCAATAAATCAGAAGATGCTTATGCCGAATTCTCTGACGGAAAATATTTAGTATATAGGAAATCTGACAAAAAAGTTCTCAAATCAATTCGCTATCAAGAAGCAAACCTTGCAAAGGTGATAAAACTGTAATAAAAAAGAAATCTAAGCTTACAGACTTTTTTCCGACTTTTTATAAACTAAAATCCTATAACAAACCGGAATAAAATCTTTGGAGCATTCTAAACTAATTTCATTTTGTTCGGGTATCATTGATGCCCTGTAAGTAAACCAATTGTTTTGCACATTGGCAAGATTTTCTCTCTTAGGATTGGCAACCGCCAATTCTTGTTTTCCATTTTTGAATTTGATAACCTGCTCCGGAAAACTCTTTACCTCAGGCAATACAGGATATACAGCTTCGAGCACTACTCTTTCCACCATTTCCAAATTTGGAATTTTTATGGTGTAACTGCCATTCCAATCATTCATAACACCGGCACAATAAACATCGGTGTAATCATTTTGAATTTGGCTTTTACTTAAGGAAACTCTGTTTTGCTGGGAACTCAATAATGAGCTTGTACAGAGCAATAAACAAGCTACAAGCAGCGATTTATAACTCGATATAATAACAATATGACTTGGTTCCATTTTCTTCAATTCTCGTTCTAAGGTTAGGACGAAAAATTGGTAAAAGGATACATATCAAAAATTACTCATTAATCTGCTTACTGCGCATTTATTATCAATCCGTAATATATACTAATAAAACTTAATACAAGAATTTGCTCAGGAGAAACATCCCCATTTGTCTCTATAATCCAATCTTCAAACTCACCAAAGAAGCGATTATAAGATTGCGCTATAGCTTGTTTTTGGTCAAATAAAACATAGGCAATTCCATCATTGTCCAACTCCAATTTAATTTTATATTCTTTTCCTTTCCATTCCACTCTCCACTGATCGAATTGTCCCCGCCAAATCGGGGCAAAACTGAGATACTCGTTTCCGAATCTCGCCTCCCAATCATTTGCTTTATTTTTCCACTTCAATCTTACAAATCCTCTGGTCTCTCCAAACTCACAATCCCAGTCGGTACATATCCTGTCCGTTGTCCATCTCTTTCTCAAATAGCCCCTTTCCAACTCTATGGAGCTTATTTCTTCTTCCGGCTTAGGAACATGAAATCGCCACTCGCTTTCATCTTGAAAAGAAGCTAATGATAAAAACACAACTGTATCAACCTGTCCAAACAGCTTGAAACCAAACACAGAAATCAACCCAATGAAACTTGCTATTCTATGCCTTATCATAAGATTGACTAAAAAGGAATGCTGAAACCCCAATTAAAATGGTAAATCGTCTAATGCCGGAGCTTGTGCAAACGGATCCGGACCTGCCGAATTTACCACCGTTTGTCCCGCAGGAACCTGTTCCTTTTGACCATCGATTTTCCAGGCGTTGAGATTGGTAAGATATTTTCCCTGCCACTCTTTTCCCCTAATATCAAAATGCACAGTGATCTTTTCTTCCTCTCTGAAAGGATCCAGAATAGCGCACCTGTCTTGCACCAATTGAAATTTTATATACTGAGGAAATTGATCTTCTGTAACGATTACAAAATCTCTAGCCTGAAACGAGGCAGATTTTGATTCAGTGTCGTATTTTTTTACAAGCTTTCCCGAAATTTGAAAAGATGCCATGCCAAATAAGTTTTGATTTGTCTGCAAAAATACTGAATTTTTTGAAAGTTGAATCTTTTATTAATAGGTCTATTTTTCAAACCGGTAAAACTCGTCTATATGGTCCTTGCCTGTCGACCTCTACTTTCAAATTATATTTCTTTAATCCTAAACTTTCTTATTTTTGATAAAAAAAATGCGCAGTAAAACTTCTTGGAAGGAAAAAATGGACAAACACAGCAAACCTGAGGTAATCAAAGGTCCAGAGGAGTGGAACTTAAGATATGGTGGAGAAAAAATGACCATTCCTACTCCAAGACAGATTGAATCTATTATCAACAGCATATCCAAAGGCAAAATAATGCTAGTCTCACAGCTTAAAGAGCAATTATGTGAACTCAATAATGCAGACTACGCCTGCCCTCTTACCACCGGAATTTTTCTCAGGATTGTCTCAGAATATGCAATGGAACTACAATCACAGGGAGCAAAAAAAATTCCGCCTTATTGGAGAATTGTTAAGGACGACTTAAGCCCTAATGAAAAATTAAGTGGAGGCGCTGACTTTCAAATGAACCAGCTAAAGTCAGAAGGATTTCAATTCGAACTTACAGGAACACGCGCAAAAAAATGGAAACTCAAACTGAATAAATAAAATGAACTCAAAACAGATTCTCTAATTAGTCCAAATAATAATTGTCGGTAAGCTTCAAAAACCATTCACTCTTTCTTCCTTCAAAATCAAATAAAACCTGAGTTTGAACTATTATGGGATGTGCAATCCATTGAAATTTTAACAGACAAATTGACACCGGAGACTCACTCCGATGCCTTATTTTTACAATTTCCGTCAACTGCATTCCTAAACTGTACATAGCTTGTGAACACGAAGATTCTTTAGCCCAGGGAACAACTATAAACACTGCACCCTCGTAACTTAAATGCTGCCTGCAACAGAGAGCTAATGTCTTAAAGTCTAAAGATTGTTGATTTCTTTGCCTTGTTCTATTGTGATTTGGAGCCAACACATTTTCCTCAAAATAAGGAGGATTAACAACGATTAGATCAAAGGTTTCGCGAACTTCAAGGGTTGCTAAATCTGAATGGTAAAATTCGCTGAGTCCTCCCAATTGATTTCGGATCGCATTTTCTCTGGCATTTTCTAAAGATTGTAAGTGAATATCTACAAAACAAAGCTTGCTCACAGTTCTGTGTTCAGTACCAATCAAAACTGCCACCAACCCACTGCCACAGCAAAGATCAAGAACCTTTTTAGGCTTTGTCAATGCTGAGTATGCGGCCAACAACACAGAATCTGTAGTTACCGGAAAAACAGAGTCTTGGATTTCTATTTCTGCTTTTTTGAACCTAAACAGCATGCTGCAAAAATGAGAATTTTAACTCATACCTCTATCAGAGTCATTTAATTTGCTTTAATAAGAATACCATTATCTCAAAATACAACAATTTAGAGATTTTTTCGTTAAAATGCCTATCTTTGCAAGCTTTATGAATTTACCTTCCTTATTCCTTTATGTAATCTTGTTGTGTCTGGGCCTTGGCCTAAGTTCGTGCAAATCCACCTATGAGAAGATTCGCACCAGCAACGATGCTCCCTTGATGTTGAAGGCCGCCAATGATTACTATAAGAAAAAAGATTGGGTAAGGGCTCAAGCTTTGTACGAGCTTGCTTTAAGCTCATACAGAGGGCAGAAAGAAGCTGACGATCTATATTATAATTATGCCGATTGCCATTATCAGTTGTCAGAGTATGAGATGGCAGCCCATTTATTCAAAAATTACAGCATCACATTCCCAAACAATCCTCGTAAGGAAGAGGCTGAGTTTCTTGCAGCATACGCAATTTACAAAACATCTCCGGGATTTAGATTAGACCAATCGGGTACTGCAAAGGCCATCGAAGCATTGCAAGCATTTGTTAATACTTACCCTGAGTCCAAGAAAGTTGGAGAATGTAACCAGTTGATTGACAATCTCAGACTTAAGTTGGAAACCAAGGCTCTTGAACAAGGCAGGTTATACCTTGACACCAAGCATTATCAAGCCGGGATTACGACATTAGAAAACTTATTGACTGACTTTCCGGAAACCAAAGAAGATCGAGAAATACGATATTTGATTGCCAAAGCCTCTTTTGAGCTTGCAGAAAACAGCATTTTCGAAAAACAAAAGGAACGATATTTGCAAGCTGTAGAGAAGGCAGAATTATTCCAAAAAAGATACACAGGCGGTAAATACGCCCAAGAAATAAAAAAAATTAAAGAAGACGCAAAGTCTAAAGCTAAAAATCAGAAATATGACAGATATCAAAGCACAAGCATCGGGAATAAATCCTAATGTTCAAGCTAGAGATGTAAAAGATTTGGCCACTCGTACCGGCAATATCTACGAGACGATCAATGTTATTGCAAAACGAGCTTCTCAGCTGTCCAATGATCTTAAAATGGAGCTGCATGAAAAGCTGGAAGAATTTGCCAGCAGTTCTGACACCATTGAAGAAGTTCATGAAAACAAAGAACAGATCGAGATCTCTAAGTTTTATGAAAAACTTCCCAATCCGGTTCTTATAGCTCTAGATGAATTTCTCAATGACAAAGTAGAATACAAATACAAGTCTACTCAGGAGATCGATTAATTTGGAGATTGATCTGAAGAGATATTTGGGCGTGACCCCTCATTTCATGAGAGGTCGGTGTCTTCCGGAGTCACCTGCCGTTAGGCAGGTTCCGTCCCGGTTCGTTTTACTCACGGGACCAAGCCCTACAGCCACCTCACGCATAAAGCCCTACTAAACTTCTTATAATAAAAGCAAACTATACACTTGCAAGCGTGTTACAAGGCAAAAAAATAATATTAGCAATCACCGGAAGTATAGCAGCATACAAATCTGTAATATTGCTTAGAATGCTCGTTAAGTCCGGTGCTGATGTTCAAGTCATCATGACAGAAGCTGCCAAAGATTTTGTTGGTGAATTGAGCTTGTCTAGTCTTTCCGGCAAAGCAGTTTTGAGTCTGATTCATAATGATCAGCAATGGAATGAACACGTGCGACTTGGACTGTGGGCAGATCTTATGGTTGTCGCACCCGCAACAGCCAATACAATTGCAAAACTGGCCATTGGGCTGGCCGATAATTTTCTAACCGCAGTCTATCTTTCTGCCAAGTGTCCCGTTATGGTTGCTCCTGCTATGGACTTGGACATGTGGCAACATGGCTCTACAAGAAAAAACATAAGCACACTTGCTTCTTACGGAATCGACCTGATTGATGTGGGCGAGGGTCCATTGGCAAGTGGACTCAGTGGCCCGGGAAGATTGGCAGAACCTGAGCAAATCTTTCAAGCAATTGCAGCCAAATTGAATCCTGTTTTGGACTTCAAGGGAAAGACCATTTTGGTTACTGCGGGCCCTACCTATGAAGATATTGACCCGGTTCGTTTTATTGGAAATCATAGTTCCGGTAAAATGGGGATTAGAATAGCAGAACAAGCTGCTTCACGAGGTGCCAATGTTATCCTTATTTTAGGACCAAGTAAAGAAGAGATTAAACATTCTGAACGCATCAAACTGATCAGAATTCGATCTGCATCCGAGCTTTTATCTGAGGTTAAGGCTCATTTTGAGAGCGTTGATTGTTTCATTTTAGCGGCAGCAGTAGCAGATTTCAAACCGGCTAAAAAAGTGGATCAAAAAATCAAAAAAAATGAGCTAAAAGACATGAGCCTGACATTAGTTCCAACAGAGGATATTGCTTTCTATGTAGGAGAACACAAGAAAAAGGAACAGAAATTGGTTGGATTCGCCTTAGAAACGAATTCGATATTGGAGCATGCACAGCAAAAGTTGAAGAAAAAAAATATGGACATGATTGTGATCAATTCTCCCAACTCCGTGGGTGAAGGATTTGGTTATGACACAAATAAAGTGGCCGTTTTGTATGCTAATTCCAAGCTAAAATCGTTTGAATTAAAATCAAAAACAGAAGTTGCTTCGGATATTCTAAATGAAGTAATAACTTTGTTTGAGTAATATTCAAAATGACTTTGGACTTTTATTCATTGGTCTGTGGTGTACTGTTGAAGTGTGAGTTGCTTGGAAGGATTTCTGATAAAATCAGAAAAGTGCGAAGCACCGAGCGACAGCGAGCCTGGAAAGGAACGACCCTGAACAAAGTGAAGGGACACAGCCTCAAAAAAAATTAAAATTAAGAACCAATAGCGTTTAATCTAATTATGAAAATTGTCAAATCGATTTTAAGTACCCTATTCTTGAGCCTGCTGGTGATGTCTTTTGGTCATGGTCAAGAGCTGTTGGCAAAGGTCAAGGTCATCGCTCCTACCCTGCAGACCGCCGATAAAAGTATTGTGACTCAACTGGAAAGGAATATTACAGAATTTCTGAATAATCAAAGATGGACTAATGATCAATTTGATGTTTCGGAACGAATTCGATGCAATTTGATTTTAACCATCAGAAAAGACCTTGGCAATAATAATTTTTCTATAGATTTTGCGGTGCAGTCTTCGCGCCCGGTGTTCAAGTCAAACTACGAGTCCACTTTGATCAATATCATGGACAGAGATGTGCCTATTTATTTTGATCCATTTAAACCGTTGGAGAACAGCAAAGAAACTTATTTTGACAATTTATCAAGCATAATGACTTATTATGCCTATTTGATTATTGCTATGGATTATGATAGTTTTAGTCCAAAGGGAGGCGATCCTTATATTACAATTTTGGATAATATGATCAATACCATGCCATCCAATGCAAGAGGGTTTGATTCGGGCTGGAAACCCAGCAATAATAACGGTTACAATAGATTTAACTTGTTGGATGATATAAAAAATACAAGAATGGCGGCCTTTAGAAGGGCTTATTATGAGTATCATAGATTATGTTTGGATACTATTGAAAAAGATAGAGACAATGCGCGCAAAAATTTAGCTACAGCTATAGAAGATATTGCTTCTGCAGATCAAGCCTTTCAAGGCACAAGATTAATTCAGATTTTTGTGGCGGCAAAAAAGAATGAAATTATTGAAATATTTAAACAGGGTACTATTTCAGAAAAATTAAAAATTTATACTGCTATGACCCAAATGGATCCTTCCAACAATAGTGAATATAATATATTAAAGTCTTAACTTTGTCCTTCCAATTTTATTTTAGAAATGAAGAAGAAAAAAATCGCTGTTTTTGCATCTGGAGAGGGAACAAATGCACTCCAGTTGATGAAGCATTTCAAGTCGCATCCTCACATTCAGATCGGATTGATTGTAACCAATTATTCTAGGGCAGGTGTGGTTAAGCATGCAGAAGAACATAACATTCCGTTTGCTGTAATCAATAAATCTCTTTTGGCCAATAATTCTTATATGCAATCCCTTCTAAATCTTTACGATGTGGATTATATAATTTTAGCCGGTTTTCTTTTACTTATACCTCCGTTTCTTGTTAAAAATTTTGATCAAAAAATGATCAATATTCATCCTGCTCTACTTCCCAAATATGGTGGTAAAGGCATGTATGGTCTCAATGTCCATCAAGCCGTGATAGCAGCAGGAGAGACAGAAACCGGAATTACCATTCACTATGTCAATGAAATGTATGACAAAGGAAAAGTGATTTTTCAGGATAGATGCAAAGTTGATAAAAAAGATACTGCGGAGAAGCTGGCCAAAAAGGTACAAGAGCTAGAACACAAACACCTCCCTGAGTGGAGCGAAAAATTGATTATGCAAATGAGATATCTCTAATTTTTGCTTATGGATCAAAGAATATCAGATCGTTGGGACAAAGTATGGTGGGGAATCGCAGTGGGGATCATTATGCCAATCATGGGTTATGGACTTTTGCTTTTCATTTACGACTTGCTTGATCGATTTGATATATTGGAACCCAGCATGGAAAGTTTGCATTTCAGAGAAAGGACTATAGCACTGTTAGCAATTTTTGTAAATATCCTTCCCATTCAATTTTTTAATCGCATAAGGTTTTGGGATGCCATGCGAGGGATCGTATTCCCAACGTTATTTTATGTAGCCTTATGGATGTATTATTTTGGGTTTGCATTGCTGCAGTCCAATGAGTAAGTTTTACATCATCGCAGGCGAAGCCTCCGGAGATTTACATGGCTCTAATCTAATCAAACAAATACTTGGCAGATCTCCTCAATCTGAAGTTATAGGTTGGGGAGGTGATCTATTGAGAGATGCGGGATGTAAGGTTACCATAGATTACAAAAAAGGGAACTTCATGGGGTTTTGGGAGGTGATCAAAAACCTTGGCACAATCTCAAGTTTATTCAAAAAGACAAAGAGAGAAATTCTTGATTTCAAGCCTGACGGTTTGATCCTTGTAGACTATCCGGGCTTCAACCTTAGAATGGCCAAATGGGCTTTTGAATTTCACATTCCAGTTTACTATTATATCTCACCGCAAGTTTGGGCTTGGAAATCTTCTAGAGTTCATGCAATGAAAAAATACATCAGGAAACTGTTTTGTATTTTACCATTTGAACCTGCATTTTTTGAGCAGTATGGGATGCAAGTAGAATTTGTGGGTCATCCCTTAATAGAACACATCAAATCTTTCAAGACAGATCCTCATTGGAATACTAAAAACAAGCTAAAAGATCAAAAAATTTTAGCTCTATTGCCGGGAAGTAGAAAACAAGAAATAGAAACCCATCTTCCCATTTATTTAAAAGCTGCAGAAAAGTTTCCTGAATATCAAATTGTCATTGCAGGGATGAAATCCCATGAATCTTTATATTATAAAATTGTTGATCAAGCCTCTTCATCTAAGGATGTCGTGGTTTTATTTAATAAGACCTATGATTTACTATCGAGGACAGAATTGGCCATTGTTACAAGCGGCACTGCAGGTTTGGAAACAGCTTTATTCAAAGTGCCGGCAGTAATTTGTTATAAAGGAAATAATCTTTCGTATCATATTGCAAAACGTTTGGTCAAGGTTAAATACATTAGTTTGGCAAATTTAATTCTAGACAGACCTGCAGTCAAAGAACTTATTCAGCACGATTGCAATGCAGATCGGATAGCATCCGAACTGATAAATCTGCAGAAAGAAGAATGTTCTGAACAGTTAAAAAATGATTATTTAGATCTTGAACAAGCATTGGGAAAATATTCTACAAGTGAACTTACAGCAATCAAGATTTTGTCGGATATTCATGCCTTAAAAGAAAAAAATGAATTGGAAAAAAATTTTTAATCTGACGGAATACAGAGATACTGAAATAAGCAATAAGGCTGTTCAGTTAGGATTTAGTTATTCTAAAGACGATACTCATTATTTAGAAAATCAATTAAGCCAGTTTGAGTTATTAAAAGAGGGAAGGCATGAGATACGCAATATTCTCAGATCCGGATATTATCCTGAAGATCCAATCAAAATAATATTTGATGATCGACAAGTGATAAATTATGGAAAATCAAGTGCTAGCTATGAGCAGACTGTTTTCTTTTTTCAATCTAAAGAATTAAGTCTCCCGGATTTCAAACTGAAACCTGAAGAATTTTACCATCGCTTTTTTGCTTGGTTGGGTTATGAAGATATAGATTTTGAATCCCATCCGGAGTTCTCAAATAAATTTCATCTGTCCGGCGAGTGCGAAACAGTAATTAGAAATTATTTTAACAAACAGGTATTGGACTATTTTGCATCCAGACCTTCGCTGTATCTAGAAGCGAGTAATTATTATTTTATTTTATATCAACACAATCATCTGTGTCCTGTTGCTTATTTGCCAACGTTCAATGCAATTTACAGCATGATTGCAGAATTATTCATGATAAATTCCAAACGGCAAACCAAGATCAAAAACAAAATTCTAAAATAAAAAAGGGAGTTTGAAATCAAACCCCCTTTTAACTTATTTATTTTTTAGAAGAAATATTAATATCCTGATTTTTTGTCATCTGCTGTTCCGTTATCTGTTTTTACTGATCCGGATTTGCGCATTCTCTTCTTGTGACAATCTCCTGCATCTGGGCCTTCTGGTCTCCCCATATCTGTATCTTCAGCTTTGGAAACTCTAAATTCTACCCTTCTGTTCATATAGTTGCTAGAGCCTAGAGGAGTCTCTTCACCACCATACATAAGCTTAAATCTCTCTCTAGCAATACCGTATTTGGTTACCAAATAATCTATTGCTGCCTTCGCTCTGTTGTATGATAGAACTTGATTGTAAGAATTTGTATTTCTCACATCTGTATGGCCGTAAGCGGTAACAGTAAGTTCAGGGTGAGATAACATCACTTGAGCTACATTATGCAATTGTCCTTGATATTGCGACTTGATGCAATACTCATCCAAATTGAAGTGAATCATTGGAAGGAACCAATCCATGAGTCCACCACCATTCTGGTAAACTACTTGAGAACCACCGCTATTTCCATTTGATGGAGAAGTGGATCCATTATTGATTACAGTTCCGTTTTGACCTTGAGTATTGTTATAGTTTCCTTGATTTGGATACATTGTTCCGACTTTTTGGTCAACTATTCTCTTTACATCATCTTCGGTAATTTTTGGTGCCACCGGAACCTGTGCTATACCCTTGTCGTTAACTTGATATCCTGGAGGAGAATAAGGCTCTTCATCTTTATAATCTGCCATTCCATCATTATCGCTATCCAAGGTAATTCCACGAGTATCCACTGGAGCCCCTGCCGGAGTCTCTTGCTCTTGATCTAGCATGTCTATCACTCCATCTTGATCTTTATCGGAAAGATCAAAAACAGGTCTTTGTTTTAATTCTGCAATATCTGAATAAATAGGATCAAGAGGGTTAACCCAATACAATGGTTCAACTTTCTTCTTGAATGAACCTAAATTCAAAGCAAGCCTTAAGTTAGTGTAGTGTTGAATATCATCCTGATTGGTTTGATCAAGTCTAGTTCTGTATTTTTGACCATCAAGGTAATCGTTATCTGTCACCTGCACTTGATGCTCTAAGCCTATATTAAATCTATTGGTTATTTTTCGAGCAATCCCCATACCGCCTATAAAAACCACATGAACATTGACCTCATCATTGAATCTAAAAATACCTTTCTTTTGATATGCATCAGTTTCATAGGTACCATCATAGATAGATTTGAGTTTGTTCTTAATATCCAAACGACCCTGTCTGGTGTTAAAATCCAAACCGTCCACTGCAGAAAGTAAATTGGTATAGATTCTTCCATTTTTATCTCTCAAATCATGTTTTGTTATATTTCCATCTAATCCTGTCCCTAAAAACAAATACCAGTTCCATTTATTTCTGTCCTTATGGAATAGAATATTGCCGATGTTTAAAACACCTTCTACAACACCATAGCAATAAGTTGTCTTATAATTAAAAAACCAAGGGTTGTTTACACCGTAACCTGCAAAAACTTCAGGTTCATTCTCTAGGTTATCGCTAGAAGGCTGAGGATCTAAGCCATAACCAAATTGGTATGCAACATCCCCTCTAATTGAAAAAACATAGTGAATAGCTTTTCTGATATGCAAACCAACACCAAAACCCGGTTTTATGTACGGATCAACATCCCCATCTATGAAATAATGACCACCATGAACACCAATCTCCCACATATTCTTAGGTTTTGCGGGATACTTTGCTTTCCCACTCTTCCACATGGCATCTTTATCTTCCACTGTATTTAGGCTTGCATCAACGGCAGGTTCACTAGTAGGAGTCCCTGCATCTAGCATAATTGTAGTCTCTGTGTCGGAGCCTGTAGCCAATGAATCAACTTGTGCAGATGCTTGCACCAGTACCATTGTAAATAACAGTAACGTAGAAATCTTATGAAACATAATAGTCGACATTTTACCTAACCTTACTTGAAGGATTACTAAGGCAAATGTATGCAAAAATCCGTCCATTTTCTTCATTCTTCTCAAATAAATAAATAAATAAATATATATAATATTGATATTCTTATAATTATATCTAATAATTTTTATTCAAATGAGACGATTTATCAGCTCAATCTGAACAATACATTAGACGTAGAATACATTAAAGGTCACTTGGGGTTGATCCTGCTTATCCCTTATATTTAACGGTTTTACATCCATTAGGGATAAAATGCATCCAAAGGTTTACTAAAAATAAATAACAGTGAAACTTCCTTGCAGGAAAATAGACTTTTGACTTAAAGAGAGCGCAAATATAGTACCAAAATTCAGAATAATTGCGATTTCCTTGGTGAAGTTGATAATTTTCTTTTATCAATATGTTACATATTAATTATTAATTTAATATATTTGCACAAAAAGTGATTATGCAGTTGAAGATACAATCTCAAGAAATTGATCCCGGAATTCTCAACAAAATCGCCTCAACCGATTCCCTCTCCCTATACAATGGCAAGCAAATCATATCCTCATCAAAAGCTCAGATCGCCTTAATTGGTCTAGAGCTTCAATCCTATACTAGATTTCAATCCAAATTCTATCAACTGGACTTTGATTGGATTCATGATTTGAACGTTTTGGATATTGGTGTTTTGACAGAATCAGAACCGTTCCAAATAGTCCAAACCACTTTGGATTTGATTGAGAGTAACATCGTTCCTGTAATTATTGGGTCAACACAGGCTCACATTAGCGAGCTCATTACTATTCAAGATAAAATTTTGGACCCTTATCGATTGGCTTTAATTGAAAAAAACGCAACTGCGGTCTCGGGTTTATTGAATACTTCAGATTTGGTGGCGCTGAAAGATATTTATCTTATAGGTCATCAGAGGCAATACGGTCATTATTTGGATTGTGAAGAATTGACTGCAATTTCTATTGGAGATTTTAGAAGTCAATCCAGTTTTACTGAACCTGCATTAAGAAGTACCGATTTTGTGGCAATTCACTTGGACGCAGTAAAATACTCTGACTCACCGGCAAGTTTTTCCCCAAGTGCTGCAGGTTTTACGGCAGAGGAGATGTTTCAACTTTCAAAAATGATAGGAAATGGAGACAGACTAAGAGCCTTATTTATTCATGAGTGGAATGATACTCTCCCTTCTGCAGATATTACTGTTGATTTGGTGGCCAACATGGTGTGGTATTTCTTAGAAGGCTATGCATTAAAAATTATTGATAACTTAAACTCAAAATCAAAACTTAAACATTTTGTGGTGCAATCCGATCGTTATCAATTTAATTTAAACTTTTTTAAGTCTGAATTATCAGGTAAATGGTGGATTGAGGAAGTTCATCCCAGTGGAGGAGCTACTAAAAGAATGATTCCTTGTACATATGATGAATATAAATATACTGTCCAAAACGAATTGCCTGATAGATTAATTGATCAGGTATTGGGAGTTTAATCTTGAATTAATTTTTCAAGTTGGTTTGAACGTGAACCCTTAATCAATATCATTTTGTCCTTTGGATTCAAGGCATTTAAATACACTTTACACTCCTCCATTGAACCAAATTTGGTGGGGCCTTTTGATTTGACTTCACTAAAATTTTTCCCAATCAACAATAGCACTTCGGGATTCAAACCGACGGCTTTTGCCACTAATTGCTCATGTTCAGAAATGCTGTATTGGCCTAATTCTGCCATTTCTCCTAATATGATCCATTTATGCGGATGGGTTACTTTAGAAAAACTCTCTATAGCCATTGACATAGAACTTGGATTGGCATTATAAGCATCCAGATAAACAGTATTCGATTTCCAGTGTACTATCTCTGATCTTTGATTTTTTGGAATATAGTTTTTTATTCCGGTTTGGATGGTTTGCCAGTCCACATCAAACTCACGAGCAATTCTTGTAACCCCGAGGATATTATGAAGATTGTGCATTCCATATAGATCGGAGTCAATCTCTATTTTTGAATTTTGATGGTCCAAAATAAAATGAATGGAAGGATCAGTCTTAAGGTCTTGAAGTGCAAAAGTTTTCTCAAAAAAAGAAATGCTGTATTCTACATTATTCAATTCGTTGTTATTATAAACAGAAACTAAATAATCGTTATCCAGATTGTAAAAACATCTTCCCTTCTTTGCTTTTACAAATTGGAATAATTCAAGCTTAGTTTTTAAAACTCCCTCTATAGAGCCAAACCCCTCTAAATGGGCCTTCCCAATACTTGTAATCCATGCCCAATCTGGATCAGCAATAGAACAAAGAAAATCTATTTCGCCCGGATGATTAGCGCCCATTTCTATTATGGCCATTTTCGTATCTTCTTGAATCTGAAAAATAGTTAATGGCACACCAATATGGTTATTAAGATTGCCTTTTGTACAGATGCAAGTATCCTTATTTTTTAAAACAGAAAACAACAATTCTTTACAAGTAGTTTTGCCATTGGAGCCCGTTATTCCTATGACAAAACACTGCTTCATCGTCATACGATGAAGCCTAGCTAAATCTTGCAATGTAGCTAAAACATCTCGACATACCAACTTCTTATCAGAATATAGATCTGAAAATGACTCATCGATAACAGCATAGGAGGCCCCTCTCTCAAGAACTTCATCAGCAAATTGATTCCCGTTAAATTTTTCCCCTTTTAATGCGAAGAAAACAGCTCCGTCTGAAATGGATCTGCTGTCTGTACAAATCATAAACTGAGATTCCTTTAGGATCTGATATATTGTATTGAGCTCAAGCATACATTTTTCTTGATTAAACTAGTAAAGACCTTCAAATAATAAACTTAATTCAATAGAAATACAAAAGCCAAAGTTATTGAAATTGGAAGACATAAAAGGATAACTAAAAAATATTGAGTTATACACTATACTTCGTTCAATTTGCTTAGGAATGGGCAAAAAAAATCCCCGATAAATAATCGAGGATTTTGTAATTCATAATATGGTTTTACTTTTTGTAAGAAGTCTTTTCTCTTTTGGTCTTTTTGTTTTTGAATTCAAGACCACCTGCATCATCATTCCCCTCAGGGCCTCCGGTTCTGGTCATTGCGCATCTAAAGCCCAAGGTTCTGTCAGATTTATCTTCTTCCTTAAATCTTCTAGCACCAGGAGATAGCCAAAACAATCTATCAGCCCATGAACCACCCTTAATAACTCTTGATTTATTGCTGATCAATGAATATTTTCCATATGCATACTCTATAGCATCATCATCATCATCAAAGTAATTTTTTACATCAGCCTTCACGTAGTTCTCGCGAGCAGTTAGTGTTGAATCGCCTACTAATTGATAACGCAATCTACCCAAGCTATCTTTCTCAACAGGATTTCCTGCTTCATCCAATATCAACTCTTGGAATTCGTTTCCTCTAAATGGATTCAAGTCATGGTTATCTACATCCCTCAAGGTTGTAGATGTCAAAGGTCTGAACATATCTTCTACCCATTCTGATACATTTCCTGCCATATTGTACAAGCCGAAATCATTAGGATAAAATAATCTCACAGGACCCGGTATGTGAGCATGGTCATTCAATTTACCGGCCATACCCATATAATCTCCTTGAGATTTCTTGAAGTTGGCTAGAATATTACCCATGTTCTTATCTCTTGTCTTGTAACGAGCTGTATTTCCATCCCAAGGATAAATTCTTCTATCGGTGATTAACTCATCTTTATTTTCTGATTGTTTTCCTTTTAAAGCAAGAGCTGCATATTCCCATTCTGCTTCAGTAGGCAATCGATATTCAGGCAATACAATTCCGTCTTCGAATCTCACTGGGCGCTCCCCTCCGGTCTGCAAATCAGGTAAATTTTTTCTTACATTTCCTTGATACTGCCCTGCCAAATAAGATTTTGTGTTGAAATTATCAGCATCAACTTGATCCGGATTTGGGTTCAAAACACCTCTTTCTATTAAGATCATTTCATTAACTCTATCGGTTCTCCATTTACAATATTCTTTTGCTTGAAGCCAATTTACTCCAACTACAGGATAATCATCATAAGATGGGAACCTAAAATAGGTTTCTACAAAAGGCTCATTATAAGCAAGTTCTTCTCTCCAAACCAATGTATCCGGTAGTGCTTTTCTCATTACATCCGGATAAGACTTATAAATTCTACCTAAATAATAAATATATTCCCGATAATTTATATTGGTAACTTCGGTTTCATCCATATAAAAAGAAGACACAGTAACTCTCCGCGGAATATTATTCCATTCGTAAGTTACATCTTCTTCGGTAAGGCCCATTGTAAATGTTCCCCCTTCGATAAGTACCAAATTAGGACCGGTGGCTTGGCCCTCGAAATCAACTTTTTCAAATCCCCCCCACTGCTGATCATTGTATTTCCAGCCTGTATTGGAGGATCTTTCGTTGTTTTTCTTACTGCAAGAAACAGCTAAAATGCTCATTCCCAGTAAAACATACCCTAAGAAAACTTTTGTTTTCATTTACCTACTGTCTTTTTTTAAGAGAACAAAAATAATGAATTTTTATTGTACAAAATAAAAAAAATTCATTTTTCATCTAAATCCATCAAAACAGTCCGTTTTAACCGGCTGCTTTTTAGGATTTGAAGCTAAATTTATGCCAAATGCAATTTCATGGCTTCCGCCTTGTGAAATTGTTAGATCAGATACCGTAAAATCAAAGCTATAAGATATTCTATAAATATCTTTTTTGAAGCCCAAAATGCCAATGATTGCATCAGAAGTGAGCCTGGAATTGCGATAATAGGCCCCCATAAAAAAAGTCTGAAAATGATAGTTTGTCCCTAACATCAATTGATTGAAGCCCGCTTGTCTAACGTACATAATGGAAGGATTGAAGCTGTGCTGAGCTCTAGATCTAGAGCTGAATTTATATTCATATCCTGCATGAACCACAAATCTTGCTGGAATCCCAGAATAAGAGCTTTCATTGACCTTGAGGATGCTATTGTCCGGAGTATTAATATGCTTAATTGAAAATCCAATGAAATATAGGGGATTGTAAAACAGAATCCCTGTGCCTATATCTAAATAAACTCTTGAGAAATTATCAGGGACGATTTCAGGATTCCCTACTCCAGTCCCCCCGGGAGAAATTGCCCCTGTTTTGGGGTCTATTTGATTTCCAAAGATATATTTATCCCAAGCATAATAAGTTCTTCCAACACCAAGCTCTAGTCCACCCTTTAGATAGCTTCCTGTTTTACTCAATTTGACTTGATAACCATAGGTGCCTGCAATTTTCTGAGAACTCAAAAAGCCATTCCCGGCATTATCTGCCAGCAATTGCAACCCAAAACCGGAATTAATCTTTTTATAAAACTGATCATAGGTAAATGAATAAGTGGTATATGTATTGAATGAAGCAATATTGGGCCATTGATTCCTATAGTGTAAAGTAAATCTCGGAGCATCACTTAAGCCAACAAAGGCCGGGTTGATATGCATTGGAGAATGATTGTATTGGCTGAATAAGGGATCCTGACCATAACCGTATCCTACCACGAATATCATTATGATTACACCAAAAAGTCTATATTTGTTAAAATTATCCATTAGTACACTACGATATACAACTTAACGTTTTGATTATGGTTTTCATTGAGTCTCGATTCTAAAAAATACCACAATGCATAGATTATTGTACCTCATATTGATAGTTAATCTTCTTTATGGCCAAGAACAGACCATCAAAGGTAAATTGGAATGGAAGAATTTCCAAATGAACACAAATAATTCGATACAAGAATGGACCGTATTTCCATATCGATTTGAAGGTCAGGGTTTGACCCAGCAAGGAATTCCGATATATGTCCATTCCTTTTTGAGTTCTGCCAATATTCAATACTCTGCAGAGCTTGAGATAGCTTCATCTCATACCATTCAAAAAATAAAGGATTTCCCGATTCCTACGGAACCGAAAGTTCAAGCTACAGGTCAAAGAGCCAGAGGCGAATTTATTACATCTTTGCAGTTTGTGCCTATTTTAAATAAGGGACAGCAATGGGAGTTGATCGATGAGTTTATTATCAAATTAAAGGCTCAACCCATAAGCTATAGCCCTACACCTCAACCTACATTTACATACAATTCTGTTTTAAGTAATGGAGAAATCTATAAGATTGCTGTGAGCAAGGAGGGGATATATAAATTGGATAAGAATTTTTTAGAAAAAAACTGCAAGCTAAATTTGAGTGCACTCAACCCAAAAAATATCCATCTTTTGGGGAACGGAGGTCAACAGCTGGAAGAGTCAAACTCAGCTGTTCGAATGGATGATCTGACTGAAAACCCTATTTGGGTGGCCGGTGAATCAGATGGTGTATTCAATGACCAAGATTATATTTTATTCTATGCTCAGGGACCGGAAAAACTTGAATATACTAACAATAAAGATTTAAGAATTTCTAAGAATATTTATTCTAACTTCTCTTATTATTATATTAAAATAGATCAACAACAAGGCTTGAGAATCAAAACGCAAAATCAATTTCCAAAATCCAACGTGGTTTTCAATGAGTTTCTTAAGACAATTCATCATGAAAAAGAATTGGTGAATCCTTTAGAACAAGATGATTGCAATCACGGCTCGGGACAATTATGGATTGGAGAAGAATTATCCAACTCGAGGAATTTGAGTTTGCCTGAATTTATTTTTCCCAATTTGGTAACTGAAAAACCACTTTATGTTTCTGCAAATTTTATTGCGAGAGCTCCTCAGACCTTGAGCTATCAGATCAGAGCAAACAATAAAATGATAGCAAGCAAACCTACCTTTGGCATAAGTTATGGATGTACGAATACTTTTGCTTCTGCAAATTCCATTGATCAAGAATTTAACAGTGATGAATCGAATTTAAATATTTCTGTTCAATTTCCTCAGGGGTCTGTCGGTAGTGAGGGTTGGTTGGATTATTTGAGAATAAATGCATTTGTAAAAACAGTATACAGCAATAGACCACTTTATCTTTTTCATCCTGAAATGGATAAAAACATGCTTACAAGTTTTGAAATTACAAACCCCGCTTCCGAGGCAATGGCATGGAAAATTGGCTCTCCTAAAGACATTCTTAACATTCCGATAGAGAAATTGAATCAAACTGTCAACTTTACAGCCGAAACAGAAAAGAAGCTCTTTCGATTTGTTTATTTTGAGCCTGTTTTAATTAATGAATTTCCTGAATTTATATCAAAAGTCGAGAATCAAAATTTGCATGGCTTAGAGAATATCCAAATGGCTATTATTTACAATTCCAAGTTCAAAGATGATGCTTTAAGATTGGCAAGACATAGAGAAAATTTTTCTAAGTTAAAGGTAGCTTGTATAAATGCAGAGCAAATATATAATGAATTTGGAAGTGGAACTGCAGACCCAACGGCCATTAAGGATTTTGCAAGAATGTTGTATTTTAGGAATCCTAAAGAGTTTAAATATTTAGCTCTTTTCGGAGATGCTAGTTATGATTTTCGGCACATCAACACCAAGGTCGAAGATCAAAATTTTATTCCTACTTATGAAACTAAAGAATCCTTTAGTCCTATAAGCAGTTTCCCCAGTGACGATTATTTTGGTTTGATGGATGATCAAGAAGGAACTGATCTTACAGGACTACTTGACATTGCTGTGGGTCGACTGTTGGCAAGAACGGAGGCAGAAGCAAAAAACATTGTTGACAAAATTATACGTTATGACACAGATCCCAATGGATTGACAGAACACAGATTAAGCACCCTATTCATGGCTGATGACGAAGACGGCAACTTACACTTCAATGATATGGATAGGATAGCCGTTATGTTTCAACGAGCCAATCCAATTTATAATCTGCAGAAAATTTATTTTGATGCTTACGAACAGGTCACGACTCCCGGAGGAGAAAGATATCCTGAGGTAACCAAATCGGTAAGCAATGCTCTTTTTCAGGGTCAATTAATAGTGAGTTATATGGGTCATGGTGGACCTACAGGCTTAAGTCAAGAAAGAGCGTTACAAGATTCAGATATAAAATCGTGGGAAAATCCAATCAAATTACCTTTAATGGTTACTGCCACCTGTACTTTTTTGGGATTTGATGATCCCAATATAACTACTGCCGGAGAGCAAGCCATTCATAATTTAAATGGAGGAGCTCTTGCTTTATTCAGTACCGTAAGAGCAGTATTTGCTAATGAAAATTATGTTTTAACCCGAGCTGTCTTTGATCAAATAATTCCAAAAAATGGGGAAGCACAACAAACGATAGGCGAAATTTTGATGAAAGGAAAAAATGCATCCTCTTTCGGAGGTATTATAGAAAATTCAAGAAAGTTTATGTTGTTTGGTGACCCTGCCCAATACTTGGCTCTGCCTAAACTCGAACACCGAGTGACTTCTGTCAATGACAAAGATATAACTCAGGTGGACAGTTTCAAAGCTCTACAAAAAGTCTCCATCAAAGGTTATGTTTCTGACAAAGCAGGTATTAAACAATCTAATTTTCAAGGAAAATTATTTGCAACTGTATATGATAAACCAACAGTGTTATTCACTCGAGCCAATGACCTATCCAGCATAAAAGAAGATTTTGAGGTTCAGAAAAATATTATATTCAAAGGTCAGGTATTGGTTACTAATGGAGATTGGGAATTTTCTTTCATTGTACCAAAAGATATTAACTACAACTTTGGAAAAGGAAAATTAAGCTTGTATTCGACAGATGAAAAAAACACAGATGCCGCTTCGTTTTTTGATGGCTTTATCATTGGCGGATTTACAAAAGATACATTTACCGATGACAAACCTCCGGTGGTGAAACTTTTTATGAATGATGCTCAATTTGCAAACGGAGGAGTCACAAATGAAAATCCAAAATTATATGCCCAGGTTTCTGACGACTTAGGAATCAATATATCGGGTACAAGTATTGGACATGATATGGTCGCCATATTAGACAAAAACAGTCAGAACCCAATTATTCTAAATACCTATTTTAAAACCAAATTGAATGATTATAAAGAAGGTGAAGTTTTATATCCGTTAAAAAATCTAAGTCCCGGAAAACATACTCTTTCATTGACCGCTTGGGACATTTCCAATAAAATGGGTGAAGATGATATAGAATTTAATGTGATTTCATCTGAAGACGTTGTTTTGACCAATGTTTATAATTATCCTAATCCATTCAATAAGTTGACGGACTTTCAATTTGAGACCAATCTGACAGATGTCGATTTGGATGTCACCATACGAATCCAAAGCATCAGTGGAAAAATTGTCAAAACGATCCAGAAAACGGTACGTTCTGCCGGAAATCGGATAGCCTCAGTCACTTGGGATGGGAAAGATGATTTTGGATCTTCTTTAGCAAATGGAGTTTACCTCTACAGAGTTACGGTGAACGCCAATTTGGCTAATGAAGACATCAAAAAGAAGTCTAATTTTCAAAAATTAGTGATTTTAAGATAATAAAATCGGCTATTTTTACATTATAGCTCATGTTTTGGCTGCAACGAGCTTGAAATGAATCGATAAGAAATTGGATAATCCTATTTAGTTTCCCATTTTGATAAAATCAAGCCGAATCAAAATATCCCAAGAAATGAATTTTGCTTAGTCAGACCTTGGGCTTTAGAAGCAGTTCAAATGCCATATAATATTATAAAATTTCATTATATTTAATAACTTTGCACATTTTAGAAAAAGAACTTATGCGATTTTTATATTTTTTAATTGTTTTCGGTTTCGCTTGGAGTAGTTTGCTTGGACAAAATTATAAATTTGATGTTACGAGGAAATGCTTTGTTGATGGAGCCACCAATGAATGTGTATCGAACACAATTTTGACCGCTCTTCCCTTTCTTAGAATCAGCCCGGATGCAAGAGGCGGGGCAATGGGCGATGCCGGAGTGTCGCTGACAACAGATCCAAATGCAATGCATTACAATGCTGCAAGATTGGCCTTTGCAGAAGACAATCTCGGATTGGCTGCAACATATTCTCCTTGGTTGAGGAATCTTGGTATAGATGATATATATATGGTGTATTTGTCCGGGTACACTAAGATTGATAAAACCCAAGCTGCCGGGATGGCAATAAGATATTTTAGCTTGGGAAGTATTGATTTTAGAGATGATAATGGCAATGATCTAGGAACCGGAAGGCCAAATGAATTTGAATTCAATGCGGCTTATGCTAGAAAGCTGTCCCCTGTATTGTCAGGTTCGCTCTCTGCCAAATTTGTATATTCAAACTTAGCGAGTGGGAGGTTCGTTCAAGCCAATCAAATAAGTTCTGCTAGATCGTTCGGAGCTGATATTGGCGTTTTTTATCGAAATAAACTTGGACAGTCCGGCCGCAGAAATTATCTGAATGCAGGATTGGCCATTACTAACATTGGATCTAAAGTAACCTATATCAAAGGCTTAGTCAAAGACTTTATTCCTACTAATCTAGGACTTGGAGCCACTTATGAAATGAATTTTGATGATTTCAACAGCTTTTCTGTTACAGCAGAAATCAACAAATTAATGGTACCAACTCCTATTCCTCAAGGAGACCCAAAGTTTGACGTTGACTCTAATAAGGTAGCCG
Source organism: Saprospiraceae bacterium UBA3362 (assembly GCA_002360455.1). Classification (GTDB taxonomy): domain Bacteria; phylum Bacteroidota; class Bacteroidia; order Chitinophagales; family Saprospiraceae; genus Vicinibacter. The sequence goes on along the minus strand of DEQQ01000044.1, from coordinate 18,736 downwards.
ATTACCGAGAAAAACCTTTATTTGAAGGAATTTTTGGATCTTTTTCTGATGCTCCTGGTGGATTTACAGAAGAATTACAAGAATTAATGTGGACTATTGGATTGGAGTACTGGTATGATAAACAATTTGCCGTAAGGGCTGGATATTTTCACGAGCATGTATTAAAGGGAGATCGAAAGTTTCTCACGATGGGCTGCGGAATAAAATACAACATTTTCGGAATCAATTTATCCTATTTGGTCCCTACTACAAACAACAGAAGTCCATTGGCCAATACTTTACGGTTTAGTATCATTTTTGATCTCAACAATAAAGCTCCACAATCTAATATTGAAGAATAAAAACTAAAAAATACAGACTTAAAGCCTCCGTAGTGGAGGCTTTTTTATTTATTTCAAATTATATAAGCTTACATTTACCGGAAGATCTTTATTTATTAAATTCAATTTATGAAATCAACATTGGGATTACTGCTTGCCACTATTTGTTTTGTTGTGTTTTCTTGTCAGGGGCAACAGAAAAGCAACACTTCAAGCTCGACCAGCACTGGCTTAATAGACAGTAAACAAGAAATTTCAAAATGGAAAAAAGAATTATTGGATTCTAAAAGAATAGGTCCCCATGCACTTTTGATGAACCCGGTGGACCATCAACAACCCAATGGAGCAATGACAACCCTGATCTTTATGACGGACTTCCCGCACATGATTCCTTAATTCAAGTTATCAATACGCAACTTGATCAAGATTCAAATGCCGATTTATTAATGTATTTAGTTAGCGAAAACTGCACAGGACACAATGGAGGTCAACCCTCGTTTGCTAAAATTGTATTTTCTAATGGAAAGCAAATATCAGACCTAATGACTGAAATAAAAGAGGCTATTTTGCTGGATTACAATACTCGACGAAAATCAAACTCTGCCTTAAAAGAAATTACGCAAGATTATTTGGACCAAAAATTGACTATTCAATTTAACCAAAAAATAGAAGGTGAATTTAGTTTATACACCAGTGAGGATCCGCATTGTTGTCCGAGTTATTTAGGTTTCTATACATATAATCCTTATACACATCAAATCGAAACTGAAATCAAACCAACTTCTTTAGAAAATGGGGAATAAATAATTTCCTTATCTACTCAATGTTTTTTACAACAAGAAGATGATGGTAAAGCCCCTTTTGTTTCTTGGGTAAACTTAGGTGACAAATAGGGAATTCCCAAGTTCATACCTCTGATCACTAATACAAAGCTTAATACCAACATTATATACATCAGTGGTTTGGAATGCTGTTTTAGTTTTTGTATAATAGGCATTGTTGCACCCAAATAAGAAACTGCCATCATCATTGGAATTGTTCCCAGACCAAAAGCAAACATAAAAAGAGATGAAGACGTAACATTGGCATAAAACAATGCTGCTCCAAGTGCCATATAAACGAGTCCACAAGGCAGAAAACCGTTTAGAAATCCCAACAAGGCAAATGAGCTAAAACCACTGGCCTGTCTCATTTGATTGCCTATATGTTTCACAACAAATCGATTCAATTTATCATTAAGATCCGAAAGGATAGGGATTCGATATTTAGGGAGAATAAATTGTGAAAATGTAAATGCAATAAGCAGAACTCCAAACGCAATGGAAATATATTGTTGTAATTGAGTAAAATTAAAAATGGCTCCGAAACTACCAATAAGCAATCCAAGAATAAGATACGCACAAGCCCTAGAAACATGATACAATAAAATAGCCATCCATTTTTTTTGTGGTGACAGCTGATGAAAGGGCAAACCCAACATTAAAGGGCCACACATTCCAACACAATGGAAGCTTCCGGAAATTCCAAAAACAAAACCGGCTAAAAAAACAATGTCTTTTATAGATTCCGCCAACATGATTTACTTACTAACCAATAAATCCGACTCATAGTAATATGGAGTTGAAGTTGATTTCCAAGAAACTTTAACTTTATATAGACCGATTGAAAACTCCTGTTTACTGACTTTCCAACTCCCATTCTCATCCGGAGCAAAATCAAAGCTACGATCCAATTTTTGGTTATCCATTTTAAGAAATTCAATTTTACCATTGGAGAAATCCTTCCTACTCAATGAGTCGGCTAAATGAACAATAATCTCATTCTCGGATTGAGAAATTATTGAGCCTGAAATTTCTTTCTTCAAATTTGAATTTGCATCAATTATACTTTGATACTCTTGCTCCCTTTGATAATAATTGGAATCTACCAACTCATTCTTTTGCTTGAATGCAATAAAGACCATTGTCATCATTACTGCAATGAAAAACAAAATAAATAATGCTAATCCTTTTCCCCAATTCATGCAATTAATTAAATGGTCCTAAAAATGTTGTTTTAATGGTTTGAATTTTTTCATCACCATTGTAAAGGCCAATTTTTATTGAATTTTTTCTCGATGCGACAGATCCTTTTGGCAAAGTAACGAAAAAAGAAAACTCATTAATATGGTCCTTATGTAATAAAATATGATCTACTCCCACCAATTTTATCTCACCCTGCATGCCATCTTCTAATCTAAGTTCCGCATTGATTTCTTGATGCGTTTTATTAATTATTTTAGCATTAAAAATATTGCTAATTTTTGACCCATTCTCCAACTCCTGATAGGTCTGACCCTTAACCCTAGTAATGAAGGCATCTACGGATCGGCGTGACATTACCAATGTTGCGAGAAAAATCATTAAACCAATCAATACAGCGGTATAGGCTTTCATTCTATTGGTTATCTTGAATGGGATATCATTTTTTATTTCATCTTCGGAAGCATATCGAATTAAATTAGGCTGAAAATTCAGCTTATGCATCACTTCATTGCATGCATCTATACAAGCTGTACAACCCACACACTCCATCTGCAATCCATTTCGTATATCAATACCTGTTGGACAAACGTGAACGCATTTCATACAATCTACACAATCTCCATGGGTTCTCTCTTCTCCTTTCTTTACCCTTCCTCTAGGTTCTCCTCGCTTATAATCATATGCAATTTGCATGGTGTTTTTATCAAACATAACTCCTTGCAATCTACCGTAAGGACATATTGTAGTGCAAACTATTTCACGAACATAAGCAAACACTCCATAAAAAAGAAGTGAAAAAAAGAACAACCCAAACAACAATGACAAATGGTCACTTATTGGTTCTTTAATAATCCTGTATAACTGATCTACGCCAATGATGTAAGATAAAAATATATTAGCTATAAAAAATGAGATAATTAAAAATAGAATATGTTTACTTAGCTTTTTAATAATCTTATTGGTGTCCCATGGACCCTCATTAAGTTTTCTTTGAGCAGAGGGCGAGCCTTCTATCCACCACTCTATTTTTCTAAAAATGAATTCCATGAAAACCGTTTGGGGACAGACCCATCCACAGAAAAGTCTTCCGTAGATAATGGTAAACAGAACTATGATAATTATAAAACAAATCATAGCCACCGCAAATATGAAAAAATCATGTGGCCAAAATATTTTGGAAAACAAAATAAATTTTCCCTCCACAATATTGAACATCACCAAAGGCAGTCCATTAACCTTAATAAAAGGAATGGCAACAAATACCACAATGTAAAGCGCAGACAGAATGCTCCTCCAATTGTAAAACTTCCCTTTTGGTGCTAGGGCATAAATCCATTTTCGTTTACCGGATTCTGTAACAGTACTAACCCGATCTCTGTATGATTCTTCTTCGTGAAAGTGATTATCCATTATACAAACCTTCTTAACATTTAAATAAACAAGTTAAATTGAATATAGTTAAAATTTACTTTCAATTTGAAGTTAATTAATACCAAAACTGAACCTAGTTTTACCCAACACTATCTTTAAAAATCAACTCCATTTTCCTGCATATAAAAAATAATACCATCCATTATTTCAAGAGCAAATCATTATTCAGGTTATCAACTGACACAAAAAGTAGGCTTCATTTATTATCCACTCGTAGGCCTGTAAGTAAATGCAAGTACATAAAAAAAGAAGCCAATAAAACTTAGGTATCCTGTTAAAATCTAAGTCTTATTGGCTTGAACATTACCTACTAATTATAACCAAAATTATTTCTTGGCTGTGGAATCTGCAGGTGGTGCAGAAGTCGCTGCAGGTGCCGATTGCTCGACATATTTTTCACCCTGAGGTTCCTTAGCTCCCGGTGGATTAGTACCTTTAATTGACATGATAAAAGATGTCAATTGCGACATTTGTTTTGGAGTATACTGCTCTTTCCATGAAATCATTCCTTTTTCCGGCCAACCGTATTTGATAGATTTAAAAACATCAACTATACTTCCGCCATGGAGCCAATACTCATCTGTCAAGTTTGGCCCTACTCCACCTACCATACTTCCTCCATGATCTGCGTGGCAAGGTTTACAAGTAGTTCCAAACAATTCTTTTCCTGCATCGATATCAGCTTGACCCATCATAACGACACTGGACTCATCAATATTATTGGATTGATCCTTGAGGAATAACTCTCTTTCTTTTTTAGCTTCAGCCATTTCCTTATTAAATTCTTCAATCTGAAGTGGAGCTGCTTGAGCAACATGATACCTCCACAAATAAACTCCGGCAAACACTATGGTAAAAAGAAATGCAGTTGTAAACCAAGGTGGCGTTACGTTGTCCAACTCTCTAATTCCATCATAAGAATGACCCGTATCAATAGCAGCTTCATCCTCCATTGGTCGGAAACTATTGATTTTGTCCCATAAAGATGAAAAGGAATTAGACTCATAATCCTTTTTAAGTTCCTCTTCTGTCATATGAAGTCCTTTCATATAACCGATAGATCTTAAGCCCAATACTGCCAATACAATAAGCTCAAATACAATGACGGTCAGAAGTAAATAACTTGCTGTGTCGAACGTCTTAATGACGGAGCTAATGGAAGAAAACACCGATCCCTCAGCATGAGCCGACGGAATAATCAAAGCAAAAGCGATGATTACTTTTAATGCTTTGCCTGATTTTTTTGACATAAACATTTTAAATGACAAAATGAAGGTCTTACTGAGTACATAAACCGGTAATAACAAAAGAACCGCAACAATAAACAATATAATATTGAAATCGAAGCCGCCATCAGTGCTTGTTGCTGCCACTGCAGTAGCTTGGTCTTCTGCAAAAGTATTGGTGACAGCCAAGCAAGAAAATACCAAAGCTAATAGATACCAATGTTTTAAATTTATTAATAATTGTTTCATGATTTTATTTTGTTTTTCGATCATCAAAAGGAATATTTTCTATTTCTTTAATTTCATTTGCATCGAACTTATAGGTCCAATACGTTACTAAAACAAAGAAACACACAAATAATAATAAAGAAATTACAGGATAAATGCTTACATCTGCAATTTGAGTTAAATAATTTGAAAATTTCATGATTTCTACTTTTTAAAAATTATTTAATTACTTGCCTGTCCTTTATTTTGCAATTTAATATCTCTACCCAGTCTTTGCAAATAGGCTATTACAGCAATAATTTCTTTATCTGCTCCAATCTCAATTTTATTATCTTTACTTAGACCCTCAGATATTTTATTAGCCTGTTTTTGAAGATCATCATTTGCAGTTGACTCGTAATTTTCTACATAAGGAACTCCCATTTTTCTCATTGCATGAATCTTAGATCGTGTAGAGCTAATGTCCAATGAATTTTCAAACAAGTTCGGATAACTTGGCATAATAGATCCGGGCACCATCGAGGTTGGATCCAAAAGATGATTAAAATGCCAACTGTCACTGTACTTACCTCCAACTCTGGCAAGATCCGGACCTGTCCTCTTACTTCCCCATTGGAACGGATGGTCATAAACAAATTCTCCCGCTTTAGAATATTCGCCATAGCGAGTTACCTCATATCTAAACGGTCTGATCATTTGAGAATGACAATTATAACATCCCTCTCTGACATAAATATCTCTGCCTTGTAATTCAAGAGGCGTGTAAGGTTTTACACTTGAAATCGTAGGAATATTTTCTTTGACCAAAAAGGTTGGAATAAGTTCTATCAAGCCTCCAATTCCAACAACAATCAAGCTCAAAACCAAAAGTAAAATTGGTTTTCTTTCAATGAATGCATGCCAAATAGAATTCTTTGGAGCAATATATTCTTTTGATAATGCAGGTGCTTCTGCAGTTTCTTCTTCAACAAATTTTCCTGCTTGAACTGTTTTGTATAAATTGTAAACCATCACACACACACCAATTAAAAATATAGTTCCTCCCACTGCACGCATAATGTAAAATGGAACTACGGTTTGAACAATATCCATAAATTGATATTCCAATGTTCCTTCAGGTGTAAAGGCTGTCATCATAAAATAAGATCTGAATGCGCTCCAATACATCGGTATCGCATAAAGAATTATTCCAAGAGTGCCCAACCAAAAATGAGATGATGCCAGCTTGGTAGAATAAAGTTTGGTGTTAAATAATCTTGGGAACAACCAATACAACATTCCAAAGGTCATAAATCCATTCCATCCTAATGCCCCAATATGAACATGCGCAACAGTCCAATCACTGTAGTGGGATATAGCATTTACATTTTTTAAGGAAAGCATTGGGCCCTCAAATGTACTCATACCATAACAGGTTACAGCCACAACAAAGAATTTCAAAATGGGATCTTCTCTTACTTTATCCCATGCACCTCTCAAAGTAAATAAACCGTTGAGCATACCTCCCCAACTTGGCAAAATCAACATAATAGAAAACACCGTACCTAAAGACTGAGCCCAGTCAGGCAATGCAGTATATAACAAGTGATGCGGACCTGCCCATATATACAAGAAAATCAAACTCCAAAAGTGAACAATACTCAACCGATAAGAGTATACCGGTCTGTCCGCAGCTTTAGGAAGAAAATAATACATCAATCCCAAATACGGAGTGGTGAGAAAGAAGGCTACAGCATTATGTCCATACCACCATTGCACCAATGCATCCTGAACTCCGGCATACCAAGAGTAACTCTTAAACAAGGATACCGGAATTTCAAACGAATTTACAATATGCAACATTGCAACAGTTACCCAAGATGCAATAAAGAACCATATTGCAACATACAGATGCCGCTCTCTCCGAGTGAGAATTGTTCCAAACATATTAATACCAAAAACCACCCAAATGAGCGTAATTAAAATATCAATAGGCCATTCCAACTCTGCATATTCTTTTCCTGTTGTGAATCCAAACATCAAAGTGACTGCTGCTAAAACGATAATACTCTGCCATCCCCAAAAATGAATTTTACTCAACTTGGAACTCCACATTGAAGTTTTTAATAATCGAGGAAGCGAATAATACACTGCAGTAAAAATACCATTACCGACAAATGCAAAAATCACAGCATTAGTGTGAACCGGACGCAATCTCCCAAAAGCCAAATGTGGTAAATACTCCGAAAAATTAAGTATAGGAAAGGCCAATTGAAATGCTATGATTACTCCAATTAACATTCCTATGACTCCCCAAAATACTGTTGCTATAGCAAACAGCTTGGGTGCCCTGTTATCATAAGAAAATTGTTCAACTTGCATATAAATAGTTTTAGTTTTTTTTGTTCAAAGATTTTTTATCATCAAATAGCATCCTTTGAGATGAACTAAAATGATCATCAAACTGGCCATCTTTAACGCTCCAAAGAAATGCGATCAAAAATGAACCTGCAATCAAAATACTCACAACTAAAAGAATGATAATTACACTCATATTATTCCAAATTAATGATTGTTGTATTCATAATTTTTAATTCCATTTAGTTTTCCTTTCATATTGATTTACTTGGATAAGATTTCAAATAATGTGAACTCATAATATTGCTCAAAACGTAAGTAAGAAAAATGATAGTCAAAGAACTCAATGGCATTAATATTGCCGCAATGACAGGCTCCAATTCTCCAATGACCGCAAAATACAATCCTACAATATTATAAATTACAGCGAATGCAAAAACAGCAACTATAATTTTTTTAGCTGTTCCGGACATTTTAATGAAATAAGGTAAATATTGCAAAGAACCAGCCTCCAATACTGCGTCACATTTTGGTGTAAACGAATTATTTCCTTCCACAAGGGCTATGCCTACTTCACTTTGCATTAGAGCTGCTGCATCGTTTAATCCGTCTCCTATCATCGCAACATTTTGGTCTTTCTCTTCTTGAAGTTGTTTAATATACTTTAATTTATCTTCCGGCTTTTGTTCTAACAAAACCGGTACATTTTCTCCAAATAAGAGTTGAATTTTCTCGGCAGACTTTGAATGATCGCCGGACAAAATGTGCAACTTAAATGAAGATTTTAGCTTGTGAACCAACTCAGGAAAAAACTCTCTGATGGCTGTTTCTAGTTGGAAATGACCAATGGATTCTTGGTCAATTATTACACAAACAATAGAGCCTTTCAAAAATTTCTGATCAAATTGATGACCAACAAATGATGGAGAGCCAAGCTTGTAATATTGATCATCGATCCAAGCTTCAATGCCGCTGCCTACAATTTCTTTAAAGTTAAGAATGGACTTACTGTTTCTGATCGACAAAAATTCTATGATAGCTCTACTATAAGGATGGGAAGACTGACTAAAGAGAGAAACGAGATTGATCTTTACATCCTGTGTTAATGTTGCACCATGATATTTTACGGTAAATTGTTTTTCAGTTATTGTGCCGGTTTTATCTAAAACTATTGAATTAATTTTTGACAAATCGTAAATAACATCAGAAGAGCGCAGGTACAATTTTAAATTATTAAACAGTCGCAATACATTACCGTAAGTAAATTGTTTGGACAATAATAAAGCACAAGGACAGGCTACAATCAAAACAGTGGTTATCGAATTCCACATTTTATGCATTTCAGATTGAGAATACCAATAAAACCCTGCGATCACACCAATTACTAGCACAGTCGCCGTAAAGTAATTCGCAATTGTATCGTAAGTATCTTTTCCTTCCGATTTTTTCCTATTGAACACAGAGTGATTCCAAAGATTGGTGATGTAGTTTTGGGAAAATTCTTTGATTGCCACCAGTTCAATTTTTTCTCCTGTTTGTCTTCCTCCAGCGTAAATAATTTCGCCAATTTTAACTTTTACAGGTAAACTTTCCCCACTTACAAAACTATAATCTATCATTGCTTCTCCTTTGGATAGCATAGCATCCAAAGGAATAAATTCATTATTATAAATTTGAAAAATATCATTTTTTTTCACCTTGGATATTGGTGTTGCAACTTGTGTATCGGATTTAATCACATTGAGTGCTATTGGAAAAAATGAATTAAAGTCACGATCAAAATGGATGATGGTACTGGTTTTGGATTGCGCCCAGCGGCCAATCAACATAAAAAATACAATTCCGGCCATGCTGTCAAGATAACCGGATCCTTGTTGTAAGTAGATCTCAACCAATGAACGTAAAAATGTGATAAGGATTGCAATAGAAATAGGCAAGTCAATATTGATATACTTTTTCTTAAGGCTCTGAAAAGCTGAATTATAAAATTCCGAGGCAGAGTAAAATACAACCGGCAAAGAAACTACCAAACTGATGTAAGTGAGGGCTTTAAAAATAGAACTTTCCATTCCTGCTCCCTTTCCAAAGTACTGAGCAATACTCATCATCATAATGTTGGCGAATGCAAAGCCTGCTACTCCTAATTTATAGATTAATGATTTATTGACAGAGGGTAATTTTTGATGTGACAATTCGTGCAAACTCAGGTGCGGAGCATAGCCAATGGCATCCAGAGTCTCTACCAGCTGCCTTAAACTGCATTGCAAAGGGTCAAAAATGACAAGAACTTCTTTAGTCGCAAAATTAACTCTGGTAGAAAGAACTCCTTTTATTAAGGTATTCAATTTTTCTAACAACCACAGACAACTGCTGCAATGAATTTGCGGAATATAAAAGCTCACATGAGTCCTATTGCCGTTTTGAAACTGAATTATTTGTGCAGAAATTTCGGGTGAATCTAAAAAAAGATATTTGTCAGAACGAGCAGCTTCATCTTGCCTTAAACCGGGAGTATGATTTAAGTCATAATAGGTGCAGAGGTCGTTTTCGTTAAGGATTTGATACACGCTTAAGCAACCCTTACAGCAAAAATTTTTTTCTCCTAAAACTAATGTGTTTAGTCCGCAATCCTGCCCGCAATGATAACAACCGACCTTGACATTAATACCCATTAGATAGCCCTAAAATTATTTGAATATTTTTATTTTTTACAATTTCAATCCTTGATTTTTAAAATGCTTCAATTTTTCAAAAAATATTTTCCTGATTCTAATTTTTCATTAAAGTTACCAATGGTATTATTTTCCAACATTGCTATGAGTTTACGCTTTATTTCTTTAAACTCAAAATGAACCGGACAAGGGCTTTTTTCTGAACAAGTTTTCAATCCCAAAACGCAGTCCAAGTAGATCCCGTCACCATCTATGGCTTTGACAATATCGGCTACGCTGGTATTGAGCTCATTTTCTGTCATGTAAAACCCTCCATTGGGACCTTTGATCGAATTAACAAGTCGTTTTCTACTCAATTCTTGCATGATTTTTGCAATAAAATGTTCCGGAGAGCTTATTCCTGCGGCAATTTCCTTAACTCCGACACGTTTTTCTTCCTTAGATTTTTGAGCTACAAAAATCATTGCTTTTATTGCATATTCACATGATTTCGAAAACATTTTGTTTTTTTACAGGACAAATTTATACTGAAATAAACAATAGAAAAAGATTTTATTATCTTTTTTTAGGCTTATTAATAGCTCCGCAAAACTGCATTGATATACAGCCATTAATACATTAAAAATTATTGCTCTAAATGATAAATATCGGGTCTGACCCAGGCAAGTCGGATTCGACAATTCGATATGCTAAAACTCCATAAAAATCTACTAGCTAAAAGCAGAATCTCTTGAATAAAAAAGAAGAAAAGACTTTTTTATAAATAGGCTTTACAAACCCAATGCTTTCTTCATGGTAACGCCGATTTGAGCCGGGGATTCTACAACATGAATACCACATTCGCGCATAACTTTCATCTTGGCCTCTGCAGTGTCTGCCTTACCACCGATAATTGCTCCGGCGTGACCCATTTTTCTCCCTTTGGGAGCCGTTTGGCCGGCTATAAATCCTACCACAGGCTTGGTGCCATACTGTTTTACCCATTCTGCTGCCTCTGTCTCCATGCTTCCGCCAATTTCCCCAATCATGATGATCCCTTCGGTTTCGTAGTCTGCCATAAGCATTTGTACTGCTTCCAAAGTGGTCGTTCCGGGTATTGGATCTCCCCCAATTCCAATGCAGGTACTCTGTCCCATTCCTGCCTTAGTGACTTGATCTACGGCTTCATAGGTTAATGTCCCGGATCGTGAAACAATCCCAATTTTTCCTTTTTTGTGAATGAAGCCGGGCATAATACCCACTTTGGCTTCATCAGGTGTTATAATTCCAGGGCAATTTGGCCCAATCAATCTACATGGATAGTTTTTGATGTACTCCTTCACTTTGATCATGTCCTGCACCGGCACGCCTTCTGTTATGCAAACAATAACACGAATACCGGCTTCGGCTGCCTCCATTATAGCATCTGCTGCAAAAGGCGGTGGAACAAAAATAAGGGACACATCTGCTTGCACAGCATCAACAGCTTCCTTTACAGTATTGAACACGGGTTTACCGAGATGAGTTTGTCCCCCTTTGCCAGGAGTTACTCCTCCCACTACCGGGGTATTGTAGGCGATCATTTGCTCTGCATGAAAGCTCCCTTCTTTGCCAGTAAATCCCTGTACTATTATTCTTGAATGCTTGTTGACTAAAATGCTCATTGGAGATGGTTTAATTTGTCTTTTGTATGATAAAAACGTCTTCGTCCGGCCTGGACATTAGATATCTTTCGCGTGCAAATTTCTCATAATTTTTCTCAATATCCAATTTATCTTTCTTTGCTTGAACAATTAAATTGAGATACTTCGCTTTTTCTGACTCCAACTTCCTTACCGAAGCCCTTAATTTATATTGTGTTGTAAAATTATACTTATCAAAAAATGCGAGATACACGAGAAAAATCAAAACAGACAGGACAATCTTCTGATTCCAGATTTGAATTAATATATTGCTTTCCTGCTTTTTTTGCCTATTGATCATGGTCGTAGTTCTTAGTCGTGAGGCAAATATACATATAAATTATTTATCAAGTATCATTTTTCCTGCATATTCTGCCTGATCTCCCAATTCCTCTTCAATTCTGAGCAATTGATTATACTTTGCCACCCTATCGCTTCGTGACATTGAGCCGGTCTTAATCTGTCCTGTGTTAAGCGCTACGGCAAGATCTGCTATAGTTGTATCTTCTGTTTCTCCGGATCTATGACTCATTACACAGCTGTAACGATTTCTTTGCGCCATCGAAACTGCATTTATAGTTTCTGTTAAAGTCCCTATTTGGTTGACTTTAACCAACAGTGAGTTTGCACATTTTTCTTTGATTCCTCTGCTCAATCTCTCAACATTGGTGACAAAGAGATCATCTCCTACCAACTGAATTTTTTGACCTAGCTTTTGAGTGAGCAATTGCCAACCGGACCAATCATCTTCTGCCAATCCATCTTCTATTGAAAAAATAGGGTATTTGTTTACCCAATTTTCCCAATAGGCTACCATTTCTTGGCTATTAAGCTCGAGATTATTGGATTTATGGAATTTGTATTTTTTAGTGGTTTCATCATACATTTCAGACACTGCAGCATCTATAGCAATCATAACATCTTCGCCAGGTCGGTAACCTGCCTTATGAATTGAGTCCAAAATAATTTCCAATGCTTCTTCATTGCTGTTGAGATTGGGTGCAAAGCCTCCTTCATCTCCTACATTGGTAGAATAGTTTTTGGATTTCAAAACCTTTTTTAAATGTTGAAAAATTTCTGAACCCATTCTTACTGCATCAGAAAAAAATTCGGCACCTACAGGCATTATCATAAATTCTTGAAAGTCCAACTTATTATCTGCATGGGCTCCACCGTTGATAATATTCATCATAGGAACCGGCAATAGATGGGCATTCACTCCTCCAACATATTTGTATAATGGCAATCCAACACTTTGAGCAGCTGCTTTGGAACAAGCTAAAGAAACAGCAAGAATAGCATTTGCACCAAAGTTTGATCTGTTATCTGTTCCATCTGCGTCTATCATTGTTTGATCTATATCTCTTTGATCCAATACATCTGTTCCTATGAGCAATTCTGAAATTTCTTCTTCAATATTTAATACGGCATCCATAACGCCTTTTCCCAAAAACATAGATTCGTCATTGTCTCTCAACTCTACTGCTTCGTGTTTTCCGGTAGATGCTCCGGACGGTACAGCTGCTATGGATTTTATCCCATTGCTTAAGATAACTTCACACTCTACTGTGGGCAATCCACGGCTGTCGAGAATTTGCCTGGCAATGATGTCTGTAATAATTGGCATACTAAAAATTTATAATTGAATTTGGTAAAATGATTCTATGTTTTCTTTGAATTGATTGAACAAATATCTTGAGTCGTGAGGACCAGGACCTGCTTCAGGATGATATTGAACACTAAAAATCGGAGCTGTCTTATGCCTTACTCCTTCTATAGATTGATCATTCAAATTGATGTGACTAACTTCTAAATTGGATGATTTCTCCAACTGAATTGGGTCCACTGCAAATCCATGATTTTGGCTTGTAATCTCTCCCAACCCTGACAGCAAATTCTTAACAGGGTGATTTATGCCATGATGTCCATGGTGCATTTTGAATGTACTTACGCCTTGTGAAAGTGAAAATAACTGATGTCCCAAACAAATGCCGAATGTGGGTTTTTTTTCTTCTACAATTTTTGCGACAGTTTCTATGGCATAATCCATTGCAGAAGGATCTCCAGGTCCATTGGATAAAAAATAGGCATGAGCATTATAATTTTTCAAATCTTCCATCCTTGTTTTTGCAGGATAAACTTTGATTTCCATATTCATAGGACTTAACTGCTCCAATATGGATTTCTTAATTCCGAAGTCCAATACGGCCAACCTGTAGTTTGCATTAGGATTTGAAAATACAAATGGATCTGCAAAACTTACTTTACTCGCAAGCTCCAGTCCACTCATATCCGGAACTCCTGCTACCTGCTTTTTGAGTTTGGTTAAATCCATCTCAGTAGAAGAAATGATGGCATTCATTGCTCCATGCGTCCTGATGTGCCTAATCAAGGCTCTGGTATCAATTCCAGATATTCCTACTACCTGATGGAGCTCCAAAAAATGTTGCAAACTATCTTGAGCCAGAGAACGACTCATAAATGTCGAAAAGTTTTTACACACCAAGCCGTTGATATACACTTTTTGGGATTCTGATTCGTCCGAACGCGCCCCATAGTTCCCGATGTGTACACTGGCCATTACCATAATTTGACCAAAATAAGAGGGGTCTGTAAATATCTCTTGATATCCTGTCATTCCGGTATTGAAACAAATCTCTCCACCTGTAATTCCTTGAATACCGCAAGATTGCCCTTCAAAATGAGTTCCGTCCTCTAACAGCAGAATTGCGGGTTTGTAATTTCTGTTTATCATCGTTTTGGCTTCGTACAACTCTTCATTATTCAATAAATGAATCCAATAATAAATTACAAATTTCTATTATTTGTTCCAAATATTTAAAAGATTTAATCATTTTTATGGCCTGACCTCTTGATTACAAGAGGTCGTAACTTTCCATGGTTCGCTATCGCTCCGTGTTTCACACCTTTGTAAGTTCACAATAAATTGTTCTCTTACAAAGCATTCCAAGCTACTCAGGCAATTTTTTTCTTGAATTAAATCGGAAAAAGATTGTGTTTTATTGTTTCTATCCATCATTCTATGCCCTTAAAACTTGTCTATAAAAAAAAAGCGGTTGTGAATCACAACCGCTTTTTTTTATTCATTTTCAGTTTCAGTAGTAACCGGCTCAGAACCGGCTTCAGTCTCCTGACCACCTTTAGTTTTTGCTTTACTTCTTCTGGTTTTCTTCTTGGCTCCTTGCTGTACAGCTTTAGCCTTTGAAGCAGATACCATTGAATCATTAAAATCTACCAATTCAATAAGTCCCATTTCGGCCCCATCTCCTCTTCTGAATCCCATTCTGATGACTCTGGTATAACCACCCGGTCTTGTTCCAACCTTGGTAGCTATTGTTCCAAATAATTCATCAATGGATTCTTTATTCTGAAGATAAGAAAATACTGTTCTTCTTGAATGTGTAGAATTCACCTTTGACTTTGTAACCAAAGGCTCAATATAAACTCTGAGCGCCTTAGCTTTTGCCAAAGTAGTTACAATTCTCTTATGCTTGATCAATGCAGCAGCAAGATTTCTTAATAAGGCCGATCTATGACCTTTCTTTCTGCTTAAATGATTGAATTTTTTTCCATGTCTCATGACCCTGAATAATTTCTATGCCAACAATTTAATCTTCGTCCAATTTATACTTTGATAAGTCCATGCCGAAACTCAAATTTTTTGTCTGAAGCAATTCTTCTATTTCTACAAGAGACTTCTTTCCAAAATTTCTAAACTTCAACAATTCATGTGTATCATACTTAACCATTTCTCCAAGAGAATTGATTTTTGCTGCCTTCAAGCAGTTGTATGCTCTAACAGAAAGATCTAAGTCCTCCAACTGAGTCTTTAATAATTTTCTCATATGAAGAACATGCTCATCTACGATGATATCATCCTTCTTGATTGCATCTTCAAACGTAATATTCTCATCTGTGATCAACAATAAATGTTGAATCATAATTCTTGAAGCTTCTTTGATTGCTTCTTCAGGATGAATAGTTCCGTCTGTATGAATGGAAATAAATAAACGCTCATAATCAATTTTCTGACCCACGCGGATGGTCGAAACAGAATATGAAACATTCTTTATTGGAGTATATATCGCATCAATTGGAATAACTCCAATCGGTAAATCTTTTGAAACGTTTTCATCTGCAGGAACGTATCCTCTTCCTTTGGTGATGGTCAATTCTACTTCAAGATTTACAAATGGCTCCATATGACAAATCACAAGATCAGGATTTGTAACGGAGAAAACATTTGTGCTTGCTGCAATATCTGAAGCTGTGAATTGTTCTTTACCACTGATAGACAGGTATATTTTCTGTTCTTTAGAGTCATCTACATTCCTTGCCTTCAGTCTTACTTTTTTAAGGTTAAGCAAGATCTCTACAACATCTTCAATAACTCCCTTAATGGTAGAAAATTCATGTTCTACACCTGCAATTCTTACATAGGAAATAGCATAACCTTCCAAAGAAGAAAGCAATATTCTACGTAAAGAATTTCCAATTGTCTGACCGAATCCGGGTTCTAATGGTTTAAACTCAAAGGAGCCTTCGAAATCTGTTGATTTCTGAAGAATGATCTTATCCGGCTTTTGAAAGTTTAAAATACTCATAAATTGAAGATTGAATTAAAAATGAAGATTACTTAGAATACAACTCTACAATCAATTGCTCATTGATCACTTCAGGAATTTGGTCACGACTTGGATATTGTAAAAATTTTCCTTCCATCTTATCACTGTTCCATTCCAACCAAGGAAATTTTCTTACATCTGTTTTTTGAGCTACTTGATGCTCTATGTGCTCTAGCGATTGTGAACGACCTCTCACGGCGATAACATCTCCGGGATGCAGTCTGAATGATGGAATATTCACTACTCTATCATTAACTGTAACATGGCAATGAGAAACCAGCTGTCGAGCTCCTTTTCTAGTTCTTGAAATACCTAATCTAAACACTGTATTATCAAGTCTAGCTTCCAGATATTGCAACAAGTTTTCTCCTGTAACACCACCTTTCTTATGAGCATCATGGAAAATTCCACGGAACTGACGCTCCAATACACCGTAAGTGTACTTTGCCTTTTGCTTTTCTAACAACTGAAGAGCATAATCAGATCTTTGCTTTCTTTTTTTGGAAGCTCCGTGCTGTCCCGGCGGATATTTCTTTTTTTCAAAAGACTTATCATAGCCTGTCAAAGATTGTCCGAATGCTCTGGATTTTTTTGTTACTGGTCCTGTATATCTTGCCATAATACTCTTAAGCTTAGAATTGAAAATTGGGATTAAACTCTTCTGTGTTTAGGTGGTCTACAACCATTGTGAGGCACAGGCGTCAAGTCTGTTATTTTAAGAACTTTTATACCTGCTCCATCAATAGCTCTTATTGCAGCTTCTTTGCCTGCCCCCGGTCCCTTGATATAGACTTCTGCAGATTTCATACCTGCATTAAAGGCTACACCGGCAGCATCCGAAGCGGCCATTTGAGCAGCATACGGAGTGTTTTTCTTAGAACCTCTGAAACCGGCTTTGCCGGCAGAACCCCATGAAATTACTTCTCCGGCTTTGTTACAAATAGATACGATGATATTGTTAAAGCTAGCTTGAATGAAAGCCAAGCCATCGGAGTCCACTCTAACTTTACGTTTTTTTGCCTTTTTACCTTTTGCCATAAAACTCTATCTTTTGAATCTATTTTTACTTAGTTACTTTTTTCTTATTTGCCACAGTTTTACGCTTACCTTTTCTGGTTCTAGCATTTGTTTTTGTCTGCTGACCTCTTACAGGTAACCCTTTTCTGTGGCGGATTCCTCTGTAACATGCTATATCCATAAGACGTTTGATGCTTAATTGTACCTCTGACCTTAACTCTCCTTCTACTTTTAAGTCATCCTGAATAAGCTTCTGTATAGCCTGAATCTGATCGTTTGACCAATCAGTAATCTTAATATTTTCGTCTATACCAAGTCTTGATAGGATCATTCTAGATGTAGAACGTCCTATTCCATAAATATAAGTAAGGCCAATAAGCCCTCTTTTTGATTTTGGTAAATCTATACCTGCAATACGTGCCATGTGATTATAGGTTTATTTTATCCTTGACGTTGTTTAAACTTCGGATTCTTTTTGTTGATAATATATAACTTGCCTTTTCTTCTCACAAACTTACAATCTGCAGTTCGTTTTTTTACTGATGCACGGACTTTCATGCTTTTTTATTTTCCTGATTTTCAATTATTTATACCTAAATGTAATCCTACCTCTCGAAAGATCGTACGGACTCATTTCTACTGCTACTTTGTCTCCCGGTAAAATTCTGATATAATTCATCCTCATTTTTCCAGAGATTGTGGCTATGATTAAATGGTCATTTTGTAATCTAACCCTAAACATTGCATTACTAAGAGCCTCTTCTATTATCCCGTCCTGCTGTATAAGGTTTTTTTTGGCCATCTTTTATTTTTCGAGGTGCAAATATCGCATTAATTTTTATTATAGCGAATATAAATTGCTATTATTTTTGATATTTTCTTCTATTTTGCTATGATTCGACAATATTTTGGGCCCATCTTCATACACCGCTATGGTGTGTTCATAGTGAGCCGAGGCCTTTTTATCGGCTGTAACTATAGTCCAACCGTCATTTAGCTGTCTGACCTTACTTGTTCCAAGATTGATCATTGGTTCGATGGCAATGGTCATCCCATGTTTTAGCTGAGGTCCTTTGCCTCTTTTTCCAAAATTGGGAACATCAGGAGCTTCATGCAAGTTTTTTCCTATCCCATGCCCCACAAGGTCACGAACAACGCCATAACCATTGGATTT
>DEQQ01000003.1 GCA_002360455.1 Saprospiraceae bacterium UBA3362 | reverse complement strand
GGATTTAAGGGACCAGAGCAGAAAACAGGATCTTGTTTATATGGAGGTGTCATGTTTAGGAAAAAGCTAATATAATAAATGGAATTAATGTTTAGCTAATTAGGAGACAATTGAGAAAATATAATGAATAATTTTACTATGAATATTTTGATCGGCTAAAATTGCAATTGCATTGATATCAACTCATTAACGGAGTTATCCACATAATGTGGAAAATTAGACCCCGATTTTAGTTGAATTTTGGGGCAATTCTCTATTACATTTGTGTAACATATTAAGGAAATATTTAATGTGTTTAAAAAAGTAAAAAAAAGAAAGCGTCGTGCATAAAATACATATTACCAAAAGAATATACATTAAAACAAAAAATATATTAAAATAATTCATATATATTTTTTTAGTTCTTTTGAGTAATAGTATCTTTGTAACCCGTTTTGAAATTACCCAACCTTATTGTACAAAACCTGAAATCATACGAACCGAAATGAATCAAAAAGTAGAGCCTATTCTTGTCGAAAATCCACATCGTTTTGTTCTGTTTCCTATACAACATGATGATATTTGGCAATTTTATAAAAACTCTGAAGCTTGTTTTTGGACAGCAGAAGAGATAGATTTGCAAGCAGACCTGGACGACTGGAATACAAAACTGACAGAAGACGAGAAGCATTTTATAAAACATGTGTTGGCTTTTTTTGCTGCAAGTGACGGAATAGTGAATGAGAATTTGGCGGAGAACATGGTGCGTTCCGTACAATACACGGAAGCCAAATTTTTCTATGGATTTCAAATTATGATGGAGAATATTCATTCTGAAACTTATTCTCTATTAATTGACACATATATTAAAAATAACGAAGAGAAGAATTTTCTTTTTAATGCAATCGATACGCTGGACTGTGTGAAGCAAAAAGCAGAATGGGCATTGAGATGGATCTCCAATGGCAGTTTTGTCGAACAGTTGATTGCCTTTGCGGTTGTAGAAGGAATTTTCTTCAGTGGATCGTTTTGCTCAATTTTCTGGCTTAAAAAACGAGGCTTAATGCCGGGATTGAGTTTTTCTAATGAGCTTATTTCTCGTGATGAAGGAATGCATTGCGACTTTGCCTGTATGTTGTACAACAGACATATCGTCAACAAACTTCCTCAATCCGACATTCAGAAAATTATCACAGACGCGGTAGAAATAGAGAAGCAATTTGTTACAGATGCAATTCCGGTGGCACTGATTGGAATGAACGCAGAAATGATGTGTCGCTATATTGAATTTGTAGCAGATAGATTATTGGTTGCTTTGGGCAATCCAAAACATTATCATGTTGAGAATCCATTCCCATGGATGGAATTAATCTCAATGCAAGGAAAAACCAATTTTTTTGAAAAGAGGGTGGGAGAGTATCAGAAAGCCGGGGTGGCCTCCGGATCTAAAGCTAAGGTATTCTCAGTAGACGAAGATTTTTAATTAGTTAAAAATCTAACAACCATTTTTTCATACTCAAAACCCATTTGTCATCATGCAAGTCATTAAACGTAACGGAAAACGTGAAGATGTAAGTTTCGATAAGATTACTGCGCGAATTAAAAAATTATGTTATTCACTGGACAGCCAGTTTGTAGAACCTCTTGAGATTGCAAAAAAAGTAATTCAAGGTTTGTACAACGGAGTGAGCACTTCTGAGTTGGATAATCTTGCTGCTGAGACAGCTGCTTCTTTTGCGGCTGTTCATCCGGATTATGCTATTCTGGCAGCGCGAATTGCTGTGTCCAATTTGCATAAAAATTCCAATAAATCATTCTCCCAAACAATGGAGGCTTTGTACTCCTATATTGATCCTTACACCAATCAACGTGCAGGCTTGATCAGTGATGAGTGCATCGATGTAGTAAGGCAACATGCAGACAAATTGGACTCTTCCATTATCTATGATAGAGACTACAGTTTTGATTATTTTGGATTCAAAACCTTGGAGCGATCTTATCTTCTTAAGATGGACAAAAAGGTTGTAGAACGTCCACAGCACATGCTTATGCGTGCAGCTATAGGAATCCATGGTCATGCCTTAGAACAGGCTATAGAGACCTACAATCTTATGTCAGAAAAATGGTTTATCCATGCTACTCCAACTCTGTTTAATGCAGGAACTCCAAAGCCTCAACTTTCATCTTGTTTTTTGTTGTCAATGACAGATGATTCCATCTCCGGAATTTTTGAAACCTTAAGTCGTTGTGCAAAAATTTCACAGTCGGCCGGAGGTATCGGAGTAAGCATTCACAACATCCGAGCTAAAGGATCTTATATCAAAGGAACCGGAGGAACGAGCAATGGGATCGTACCGATGCTGAAAGTTTTTAACGATACAGCAAGATATGTAGATCAGGGTGGAGGAAAACGCAAAGGAGCATTTGCGGTTTATCTTGAACCTTGGCATGCCGATATCGAAGACTTTTTGGAGCTAAAGAAAAATCATGGTAAAGAGGAATTGCGGGCAAGAGATTTATTCTATGCTTTATGGATTCCGGATTTATTCATGGAGAGAGTAAAAGAGAATGGCAAGTGGTCCTTATTCTGTCCTAATGAAGCTCCGGGTTTATACGACTCTTACGGAGGCGAGTTTGAGGCCCTGTATCATAAATATGAGCAAGAAGGTAAAGCAAGAAAAACGCTCAATGCTCAAGACCTATGGTTTTCTATTTTGGAATCTCAGATCGAAACCGGAACTCCTTATATTTTGTATAAAGATGCAGCCAATAAAAAATCGAATCAAAAGAATCTAGGAACGATCCGATCTTCTAATCTGTGTACAGAAATTTTGGAGTACACCTCTCCTGATGAAGTGGCTGTATGCAATCTTGCATCCATCTCCTTGCCAAAATTTGTTCAGAATCAAACGTTCGATTTTGATAAGTTGGTTGAGGTGACAAGAGTCATCACAAGAAACCTCAATAAAATTATTGATGTAAACTATTATCCTGTTCCGGAGGCGAGGAATTCTAATATGCGTCACAGACCTATAGGAATAGGTGTCCAGGGATTGGCAGATGCTTTCATCATGATGCGCATGCCTTTTGATAGCGACGCAGCGAAGAAACTGAATAAAGAAATTTTCGAAGCGATATATTATGCGGCGGTTTCAGAATCCTGCGAACAAGCTAAAATTCATGGTGCATACCAAAGTTTTCAAGGTTCACCTATAAGTCAAGGAATTTTCCAGTTTGATATGTGGGGTGTAAGTCCTAGCAGTGGACGATTTGATTGGGAAATCTTGCGTAAAGATGTAATGCAACACGGCGTACGAAACAGTCTATTGTTGGCTCCGATGCCGACAGCATCTACATCTCAAATCCTTGGCAACAATGAATGTTTCGAGCCTTATACCTCAAATTTTTATACTAGAAGAACTCTAAGCGGAGAATTTATTGTAGTCAATAAACATCTCTTAGAAGACCTCATCAAATTGGGCTTGTGGAGCCAGGAAATGAAGGAGCAACTCATTGCTGCCAATGGAAGTATTCAACACATGCACCAGATTCCGCAACAGCTCAAAGACATTTATAAAACGGCCTGGGAAATATCACAACGTTCCATCATAGATCTGAGTGCAGACAGAGGAGCCTATATTTGTCAAAGTCAAAGTTTGAATTTGTTCCTTGAGAATCCATCCTTTGGAAAATTGTCGAGTATGCATTTTCATGCTTGGCAAAGTGGACTAAAAACCGGAATGTATTATCTAAGAACTAAGGCCGCGGTAGATCCTATCAAATTTACTTTGAGCGAAAAACATCAGAGAAAATTTGTAGATGAGCAGTCCAATCCAACAGCCCAATCCGATGTAGAAATGATTCAGAAGAAGCCCGCTGCGTACAGCAAAGAAGCCGTAGTAGAGATGCTGGAGTCTTCATCAAACACGACAGCGACCGAAGAGCCTATAGAAGAAGGTTTGGTCTGCAGAATGGAAGATGGCTGCTTGCATTGTGGCAGTTAATCGGTAGATCTTAGTTGAGAGAAAAACAGAGATTCTGCTTGGCTTAAAGTAGAGACATCAGAGTCCCGTATTGCTGATTCATAGCCTAATAGGCAAACACAGAGTTATTGAGAAGAAAATAACAAAGCTCATAAATGAATAGGCTTGCGACGAGAGCAAAGATGGCATTTATGAGCTTTGTAGATTATTAGTCGTAAACCCCAATATTGTAAAGAATACATCTTTATAACCGGAGTTTTTATTGGAGAATTCACTTTGTGTTAGCTGCGAAAGTATCTTGTGCATTAGAGAATTGCTTTAAGTATAGATAATTGGAGGGAAAGAATGAATTTCTCATTAGAGAATAAATTAAAATGAATTGTTTTGGAAGAACAGATAAAAATTCTTGAGCCGATGATTGGTAACTATTTGTCCTGTATAATTTTCCAGAACCAATTGGGATTTAGAAATTCATACTCTAAGAACACTGGTAGCAGACAGTTGCAAATAGATAGGTAGAAATCTATATCTTGAACAAAACCATCTTTCTGTGTTAATATTCCAAACCAATAGTTGAACAACTGATGGTTCTAAGGATTTGCCATGCTAATTAAGGCTACATAAAACAAATGCTGTTCCTTCTTTTCACTCCACACCATAATAATTTATTCTTTGTATCCTGTTAGATATCAGAAATTTTTGTAGATGCAGTATATTTTAGGTTCTTGTTTCCTATTTTTGCAGAAATAAAATTAATCTAAAAGGTATGAACATTGCCATTATAGGGGCCTCAGCAGGTGTTGGGCTCGAAACCGTAAAAAGAGCCTTAGATAGAAATCACAAAGTGACCACACTTTCCCGTTCAGAAATCAACTTGCCCCAAAATGCAAACTTGACAAGTCTAAAAGGAAGTGCAACCAACAAAGCGGATTTGAAAAAATCTATCGAAAATGCAGATGCTGTAATTGTAACCTTAGGTAAAGGCAAGAGCATGAAGGCCACTACTTTATTTTCTGACTTTGCAAAGCTATTAGTAGAAGTTCAACAAGAAACCGGTGCACAGATTCCATTTATTATTTTGACCGGTTTTGGTGCCGGCGAAAGTGGAAAGTATAATACTTTTTTGATGAAATTATTTTTCAAGTTTTTACTCAAAGATGTCTATGCCGACAAAACCAAAATGGAGGAGATCATTGCGGCATCAAAAATAAAATGGGTGATCGCCAGACCCGGTCTTTTGAAAAACAAGTCTTTGACAGAGAAATATAGAGTAGAAACCAATCTATTCAATGGGATCAATATAGGCGAAATCAGTCGGGCTGATGTAGCCGATTTTTTGGTCAAGCAAGCCGAAAACCCAACAGAACTATTCAAATATCCGGCCTTATCTAATCAATGATAAAATTTTTAGCTCATTTATTTTCTAGCGAAAAAAGGGTTGGCATTTATGATAGCTTTATTGGAAGAAGTTTGAAAAAAAGAAAATAAAATTGGAGCTGTGTTATCTAGTTTATTTTATTGGATTTGATAATTTATAGAATGGATTCCGTATTATTGCAGATGGAACTCATTTTTTTTGCATTGGTACAGGTGATTTGAAACCAAACAAAAAGGTTGCCTTATCATTTTAATTTTGAACACTTACAATCATTAACTTATGAAAAACTATTTACTTTTTTCTTTAATTTTAGTTGGTTCTTTAAGTCAGAGTATTTATTCGCAACAGGTGTGTAGGGCTATTTTAATAGAGAATAACTCCAAAAAAAAGTCTCTACAGTGACAGCATAATCTCCATGTTTTATTCTGCAATAACAAGTAATAAGTCTAAGTCAAACTTTGTATTATACCATTGGAATGAAAATAAGCATGAGGTCAAATTGCATCCTTTTAGTATTGGGAAAGAAGAGCCGAGTAATGAAGCCGTTTTTGTAAAATTATACTGCAATTTTGCAACAGAGCCTCCACTATCTTTTAAGCGCGATACTTTTGGTAAAATTATTAGAGCAAATCTTGAATTGGAGGCTTACTGTGATATTCTTGTAAAAGGACTTGATATTGCCGAATCAATGGTTATTAACTCAGAATTAATCCAGCTTTTTGTTGGCGAAAAACATTCGATTCCTATACCATATTCAGACTATTTCTCAAGTGATGCTGTAAATCTAAAAACCTCCAATCCTGCTAAATACGATAAAATAGCATCTAAAATTAGACAAGATTTTGCTGAAAAAATCAAAGAAACTTATTTTTCTATCATTAGGAATAATAGTTATAAAATCTATGAGGCCAATGCTGAATTTTTATGCTCTGATGATAAAATATTTGATGTTGTTCCGCAGGACAACTGTACAGATAATTCTGTAAAAGAAATTGAAATTAATGGAGGAAGTAGAGATGGTTTAGTTTCGGGAAGAAGGTATAATTGTTTGACCAAAAGAGAAATTGATCAATATTATTACTATGAAAATCTAACTAAGGTCGAAATCAAAGAATCTGCTTTTGATAAATCCAAGGCTAAAACCCTACTTTTTGGAAGTAAAGATCTTGCCAAGAGTTTTAAAGCAAAAGAAAAAATAGTGGTCGCTCCATCTGAAATTGAACGAGCTCAAAATCGACTGAATTTGAAACCTGATCAAAAGACAATTAATGTAGCTATAGTAAAGGAATGTCTTTTTTGTATCCGGACTTTGAAAAAACCATATACAGTTCTCCTGCAATTTCACTTATAGAAAGACATGCCCCTGAATTGAGCTATTTTGCAGAGTTGCTGAAGCTTGAAAAATTCAAAGATCAATCGTCCAAGAATCTTCAAGCAAGTGAGCTTGGATATAATATCTTATTGTCTATGGAGGATGGGATTTTAACCGCAACAAATGCACAAACCAATGAAAAATTCTATACACAGAATACCAACAGAGGTTTAATGAATCTATCCGCAACCGCAAGCTTTTCTATGGATGAACTTTCTCAAATTTTAAGCATCTATGATAATGAAAATTTTGGTATTACAATAGTAAAGATTCTGAGTGAAAAGAAAAATAGTATAGAAGAGTTATTGCTGTACAATCCGGTAGGTTTTGTGGATTACTCTACCATAGAAATCTTTACAGAAGCAAAAGAAACAGCCAGCGGAAATTCAGTAGCTAAATTAACAAAAATAGGAGAAGGAAAAGTTGGTAAAATGTATTCCAATAGCTTAGCAGAACTGAAAGTTAAAAAGGGAGAAAAGGATCTGTTCGCTGCTAAAGCAAAAGGTGATAAAATTGTGTGTAAGTACGCAATTAAGTAAGATAAGATTTTATTTATAAGTTTAGAGACCTTGTATTTTTTATTTCATTCTTTTTGACAAGTGGATGCTGCGTAACTAATAATTTGTATGTAAGTGAGATAAAATTTTTATGCTTTACGTTTTGTCATCAAAGTAAAAACAAAGGAAAATCTTTATTGCTAATAAAATAGGCTATAATAAATTTAATAAATAGATGCTTGGTTTGTTTGCGTGAGGAGGCCGGAGGGTCAGGCCGATAGGCCTGAGTGCTAAGCACGGAACGAAGTGAACCCTGTAGGACTCCGACCCGAAGGGTCACGCCCAATTAGAATTTAATAATTGCGTTTTCCCAGCC
>DEQQ01000026.1 GCA_002360455.1 Saprospiraceae bacterium UBA3362 | reverse complement strand
ATTTACATTTCTATGGAGGAAAAATGAGTCCTATAAATTGTTTACAAGATTTTTGATCACTTTGGAGATGAGTTTTATCTACTCAGTACTTAAGCCTGATTATGTCCATATTCATCCTGCACGCACCTATTAGGTCAGGAAAGACTACAGCTTTATACGATAGAATTTGTAAAATGAATTCTGTTGGTGGAATTCTTGCGATAGATGGAGAAGGTGGGCTACGGTATTTGTATACGATAAGCGATAGATCAAAACATCGTTTTCAGATTACTCAAGAAATAGGGTATAGCATTTCAATCGGGAGATTTCATTTCCTAAAATCAACATTCATTACTGCTTGCAAAGAATGCGTCGATTCCTATTATCATTTACAAAACAGGTTTACAATAATAGATGAGTTTGGGCCATTAGAAATGAATGGCGAAGGACTCATGCCAACCATTGGAAGTCTTATAGTAGATGCATATTCTTCAAGAGATAAATTAGTAGTTATCGTAATGAGAAATAAAATTGTCGGTGATTTTATGACCAAATTTAATTTTAATAAAGAAAAAGTGAAATTAATTGACTTTGTCGCGCAACCTGATTTTAGTTTGGATGAAAATCAATAGCATTACTTTATTCTTTGAGGATGGGAGTATATGTTGGCACTTTCTCCTCTCATAAAACCAACTAAAGTTTGTCCAAATGTTTCACTCAACTCTACGGCCAATGAACTGGGAGCGCCAATGGCAGCAATGACAGGGATTCCTATACTGAGTGATTTTTGAACCATCTCAAAACTTACTCTTCCACTTAGCAGCAGAATAGTTTGTTCTGCTTGATGTTTGTGTTTTGAGATGTATTGCCCGATGAGTTTGTCAAGTGCGTTGTGTCTCCCTACGTCCTCTGCAACAAACAATAATTCTCCATCTTGATCAAATAAAGCACAGGCATGAATTCCTCCGGTGTGGTAAAATAATTTTTGATATTTTTTCATTTTCTCCGGCAAATCAAGCAGTACTTTATAGTTCACAATAGGGGCCATTTTGTTGAGGAAGATTCCATATTGAGGCTCTAAAGCTTCAATAGCAGATTTTCCACAAACTCCACAACTTGAACTGACGTAAAAATTTCGATCTATGGATTTCAGATTTGGTTTTATCCCATTTTTAAGTTGTACCACTATCGTTTGAAATGTCAATTCAAAATTTGCACAATCAAACCTTGGAGTTATACTTTCAATGTCAGAGTAGTGTTGGATTAAGGACTCGGAATAGAGAAATCCGGAGACCAAATCTTCATCCATACCCGGAGTTCTCATTGTAATGGCGATGACTTTGGATACATTTTGAGATCCTTCTTGATATTGAATTACAATCTCAAGAGGTTCTTCAATTGCTAATTTATCTTCATTGATATGGCCGGATGGAAGCTTGTTAATATTTTTTATTTTATATTGCATTAATCAATGATTGGCTGCAGGATTAGGAAAATTCAATTCTTCATTTTCATCCGGTCTAGGGACCAAACACTGAAAATCTTTTTCGATAATCACCTTAATGGGATGTTCTCCCGTTTCTTGTGTAAAGTGAAATCCCACTTCATTAGGATTTAGCCAGTGATCGGCTTTTTCTTTTGGGATTTCAATACTGACTACAGAGTCAATAAACCTTATTTTATAGGCATCAGCTTTTGATATTTTTAATTCATACCCAAATTCAGATTGTCCATGACCAAAAATCAAGTTTTCTTTGACCAGTCCATTTTTTGTAAATTCCTCAACATCCTTTGTGGAAAGTCTTAGTCTGACCGATTGCTGATGGATCCTAATTTTCATTTTATGTTGATTTTAGCTTGCAAAAATAATCAAAGACTAATATAGCCTATTTATTTCATAACAAGGATTTTGCTTTTCGTTGGTTATTCGCCAATTTAGTTAGATACAGATAGAATTTATTATAAGTAATTATAATACATTGATATATATATTATATTTATATATTATATTAAAAAAAATAAAAAAAGTCAGGCAACATATAGGGGAAATTGAATATATAGATATAACTTGCACAGAAATTGTACGACAAGCGAGGTGCCCATGAGCTCGGTACAATGATTCAAATTCGAAGCCAATATTTATTTT
This sequence comes from Saprospiraceae bacterium UBA3362, assembly GCA_002360455.1. Lineage (GTDB taxonomy): Bacteria > Bacteroidota > Bacteroidia > Chitinophagales > Saprospiraceae > Vicinibacter. The sequence continues at coordinate 35,787 of DEQQ01000026.1, read as the reverse complement.
TTTATTTTAAATAGACGAGGAATGCTAAGATTCTTGAGATGTTTTATTGCAGTTATTCTGCCATGGGTTGTAACCTTTGGTCAGGACTTGCATTATTCCCAATTCTATTACAATCAGCAAAATCAAAATCCGGCATTAATAGGTATGTTTGATGGAGACCACCGGATTTCTGCCAATTATAGAAATCAGTGGCTATCAGTTCCTGTGCCCTATATGTCGACAAGTATCCTTTTCGATAGCAAATATCGTTTAAGAAATTTTAAAGATCATATGGGGTGGGGTGTAGGCATGGATTATGATAGAGCCGGTGATAGTAGACTGAGCATGGCAAAACTCCAATTGGGTTTAAACTACTATAAATCTGTCGCAAAGAAACATGCATTCAGCATCGGGCTTGCGCCTTCTTTTGCACAAAGGAGATTAAGTGAAGAGAATTTGAAATGGGATGTTCAATGGAATGGAGATCGTTATGATCCGACCAGAAGCAATAAGGAAAATTTTGGCGCAACAGGAAAATTCTTTTTGGATTTATCCGGTGGAGTAGCATATCACTTTGTTCAATCCAAGCGAACAAGAGTGAGTTTATCTGCAGGCTTTTATCATATTAATAAACCATCTCAAAGTTTTTATTCCAATCAAAATATTGAAACCAATTTGCCAATTCGTTATCATTACGGCTTAGCTTCAAATTTTGCTTTGTTTTCTTGGATAGATCTTGCCGTATTTGGGCAGTTTCAAATACAAGATCAATATCAAGAGATTGTCGGGTCATCCTTGATAAGACTTTATGTAAATCAAAAGCCCGGATCAAAGTTTAATTTGCTTTTAGGCTGTGGAATAAGATTGGAGGATGCAATCATACCTAGTATTGGATTTGAGTATAATTCTTGGTTGGTCAGTGGTTCTTATGATATTAACACTTCACCATTCAAAACAGCTACAAGACAGAGAGGAGGACCTGAGTTGTCCGTACAATATTATTTTAGATCTGTTCCTCCATTTGGTATCTATAAAAAATGCCCGATTTATTAAAAACAAAAACTGAAGTGTTGAAGAAATTAATATTTGTTTTTGCAATATTGTGTCATTCTGATTTGTTTGCTCAAAGTTTGAGACAATACGAGCAAAGAATAACAGAATACACACAAGAAGAAAATTATTTTGCGGCTCTTAAGATGGTTGAAGAGGCTTTGAAGTATGGAAAAAATACAGACAGCTTGAATTATTTGGCCGCACAAAATGCAAGAAAATTGAATGCTTTTGCTAAAGCTGAAAACTATTTTAGATTGGTCGAAGGTACTGAGTTTGGAAATTCAAGACCAGAAATTCTGTACGAATTGGCGGAGATTCTATATTATGAAGGGAAGTATGATGCTGCAAGAGAGTATTATAATAAATATATTAATTTAGAAGAAAATGCAGAGCAAACCATGCGTTCAAGGTCTCGACTTGAACAGGTAAAATGGGCTAAAGAAAATAAGCTGAATAAAAATTCATTGGTTAGTTCCAAAAGGCTTGAGTCATCTGTGAATACCCCTCAAAATGATTTTAGTCCATTTTTTAATAAACAAGAGTTTTGGGTATCCTCTTCAGGTTTGGTTTCCGAAAAGAGTCAGCAAAAATCGAAAAATCAAGCTCATATTTATTCATTTGAATCCAATTATAAGTCAAGAAATTTTAAAGAGAATCAAGTAGTAGATTCTACAATTCATACAGCTCATCCTTGTCTTACTGCTGATGGAAATCAGTTCTTTTATTCGGTTTGTAATTTTGAAGAGAATAGCACAAAAATTCAATGCAAGATTTATCGAAAAGTAAAGGCTTCCAATGGGCAATGGTCAGAACCAAACCAAATGCCTTTGTCTGTCAATGCTCCCAACTCCTCAAATACTCAAGCAAAAGCAGTGGTTATTTCTGAAGAGTTGACTAAACTATATTTTGTTTCTGATCGTCAAGGAGGAAAAGGAGGGACCGATATTTATTCTGTGTTGATTAATAATGATGGAACTTGCAGCTCTGCAGAAAATGTGACAGAAGTCAATACTGTTTTTAATGAATATTCTCCCTTTTTTAATACCCAAACCAATACCTTGTTTTTTAGTAGTGATGGACATGGTTCTTATGGTGGTCAAGATATTTATAAGTACAGCTATTCCGGTAGAGATTCGATGAAAGTGATTAATTTAGGGGCATCTGTAAATTCCAGTTATGACGATCTTTATTTTGTAAGTGATGCAAAAGAGAAACAAGGATATTTTGCTTCCAATAGACCCGGATCCAACTATTTGGATGAGGATCTTAAAGCCTGCTGTTATGATATCTACAATATGACGGTTGTTCCGGCTCAAATTGATCTGCTTGTAAATACACTGGATAGTTATGATAGCACAGAATTGAATAAGACAAAAATTGTAGTCTATGATGTGACAGAAAAGGATTCTATTTATGCTTCTTTGGGAAATGACAATAATGGTCAATATAAGTTCAAAATAATCGAGGGTAGGAAATATAAGATTATAGCTTCTAAAGAGGATTACCTTGGAGATACTCTATTGTTGAGCGCACAAGACTTGATCAGTTTCGATCCTATTTCCAAGAATATGTTCTTGACTCAAAAGAAAGAACTTCATATTCTTACATTTGAAAAAACTACCAATGTAAATTTAAAAGGTGTCAAAGTTCAGGTTTGGGATACAGTTGCAAATTATTTAGTGTCTGAGTTTATTAATCCTGACAGCAATTATTTTAATTTTCAATTACTGAGAGGAAAAAACTACAAAATTATTGCCTCTAAGAATAAATACGAATCGGCTCAACTTGTATTAACGGCAAAAGAAATTGCAAACGATAGAATTGTCAGCAGAAAAATGTTTCTTGAGCTTACAGCAATTGCCGAGTTGCGTAAACTGCTGCCGATACAAATGTTTTTTGATAACGATATGCCCAATCCAAAATCTGAATCCGATACCACCAATGTTTTGTTTTCACAGATATATCAGGAATATTTGGGTAAAAAGGGCAGATATATGTATGAATTTGCAGACCGATTGTCGGAGCCCTACAAGAGTCAGTCCATACTTCAAATCGATACTTTCTTCGAACAAAGAGTGAAGGTTGGGGCAGAAAAATTATCTCTTTTTATGGATAAGCTCATCATCATCCTTGAAGAAGGACATTCTATAGATATCTTCTTGAAAGGATATGCATCGCCGAGAGCAAAATCGGAATATAATCAGCATCTTTCTTCAAGAAGAGTTAATTCCATTCGAAATGAATTTGACAGATATCATGCCGGCCAATTTCATGAATTTATTAAGTCCACAAATTTGAAAATTAAAGAAATCCCTTTTGGAGAATCGCAATCTGCTATAGATGTGAGTGATAATCTGGAGGATACTAGAAATTCAATTTATAATTTAAAGGCTGCTTACGAAAGGCGCGTTGAGATTCTTGAAATTTTGAAAGGAGTAGATGATCAAGGTAAACTATAAAAACGAGGTAAAATGAAAAAGAAATTACATATATTATTGACTATCTTGTTCATTTTAGAATTGAATAGTATAGATTTATATGCAAGCCATATCGTTGGTGGAGAAATGACCTATAAATGTCTTGGAGGCACCAATTACGAAGTAAGATTGACTCTGAGACGAGATTGTTTTAACGGATCGCCGGAAGCTGAGTTTGATCCGGTTGCTCATATTTTTATTTTCAATGGTGAGGGTCAACTTCAGCGCAATATCCCGGGAGCCAGCAACGGAATTTTGCTCATCAATTTTAATCAGGATGATACTTTGAATGAGATTTTAAAAACCGAATGCGAAGTGATCGGAGGCGATGTTTGTGTACATACTACAACTTATGTGGGTCGAGTTACCTTGCCTCAAAACAGCAGCGGTTATCTGCTGGCGTACCAACGTTGTTGCAGGAATAAAACCTTGACCAATATTCAAGATCCTGAACTTACAGGGGCAACCTATACTTTATTTATTTCTGCAGATGCTTTGAGATACTGTAATAGTGGACCTCGTTTTGGAGATTGGCCGCCTATTTATATTTGTGGAGATCGGTCTATTTATTTTCCAAGTGAGGGCAAAGACTCAGAAGGTGATTCGCTTGTGTACAGTTTGTGTGCTCCTTATTTGGGAGCGGATACATTCAACAATAAACCTACAAGTTTTACTTCTCCTCCAAAACCACCATATACTCCGGTTACTTATAGAGCGCCTTACTCACTGTTCAATTTATTAGGCAATAATCCACCATTAAAAATTGACTCAAAAACGGGCTTGCTAACGGGAGATCCTGACCCTACTGTTACAGGTCAGTATTTGATTGGTGTATGCATAAGTGAATATAGAAATGGGAAATTGTTATCACAACTTAGGAGAGATTTTCAATATAATGTTAGAATTTGCACTACCAATCCTGTGGCACAGTTTGATCCGGACGACAGTGTCAAATGCGATGGAGATTTAACAGTTTCATTTACCAATAGGAGCAATAATGCCAAGTCCTATTATTGGCAATTTGATTATCCTAAAACACTTTATACTTCAACCGACAGTAATGTAACCTTTACTTTCCCCAAAGCAGGAGTATATCAGGTGGCTCTGATTGCAACACGGGCCAAGGGATGTATTGATACAAATATCCAGAAAATTTATTTGTATGATTCTACTTTGCTTAAGGCAGATTTCACAGCTCAGTACGGATCTTGTCAATCTACTATAGACGTACAATTCCAAGATAGATCGTTTGACTCACTGCTCAATATCAGTAAATGGGAGTGGTCTTGTAATTTAAATGGCAAAACATTTGGATCCAATGTAATTAACCCTAAATTTAGTTTCTCGGATACAGGATTAGTTAAGGTTCAATTGATCATTACATCTTTAGGAGGTTGTAAGGATACAGTTACAAAGCAATTTGTTCTAAATAGATTAAGGCCTCAATTTGTTTCACCGAGTATTCCTATTTGTATTGGGGAGACAACTCATCTCATTTCCAATCCTGACAGTAGATTTCAATACAATTGGTCTCCTAATAGTGATATTAGTTGTGCCAATTGCCCCGATCCAATTGTAAATCCAAATTCTACAAGAAAATATTATGTAACCATTACGGACGGGAATTGTACTGAAACAGATTCTGTAGAAGTAAAAGTTTCCACATTGTTGGATATTGATATTGCAGGAAAACAAATTATTTGTAGTGATTCTATGTTTCTGAATGCCATAGGAGGCATAGAGTCCAGCATAGAATGGTCGTCGGATCGAAATTTCAATACAATCCTTAAATCAGGAAGTTTTGATTATTTTAGCTTGTTAAGGGATAGTGCATATTTTTATGTCAGAGGGAAGAGTAGCGCCAATTGTCCGGGTAACGATAGTATATTCGTGAAGAATGAGAAAGTCGTGTTTGAGTCATTCTTTGATCAATATAAAGTCTGCGAACAAGATACAATTGATCTTAAGTTAAGAAATAGAAATAGTAATCACCGATTAAGTTACACATGGTCTCCAGCAGCTCCTATTTTGTCAGGACAGGGTAGCGATAGTATTAAAGTTAGAATTTCGGATTGTCAGGATCAATATTTTACAGTAAAAGCACAAAATCAGTTTGGCTGTAATTCAATTTTAGATTCTTTATATTTAGATGTCATTTGTAAACCTGTTGTTGGATTTAAAGTAGATAAAAATTGTGATAACACCAATGTGAGTTTTACTAATTTATCGGATAAAGGAAACTATGAATGGGATTTTGGAGATCAATCGACTTCAAACGAAAAAAACCCAACACATTTTTATAAAAAATCAGGAATTTATATAGTCAAGTTAAAAGTAAATGCTGAATGTAATAATGAATTTACTGATACAATAAATGTAGGCTTTATCATGGTTAATCTTAATGATACAGTATTAAGTTGTCAGGGTGCTCCGGTTTATTTGAATCCAACACCTGATCCTGATTTTGTTTACACTTGGTCTCCTTCTACAGGTTTAGACGATCCTAATAAAGCAAACCCTAAGGCAACCGTAGCCGTCACGACTAATTATAAGGTAAGAATAACAGATCCTTCAGTGCCGGATTGTTATATTGATAGAACAGTTACTGTGTTTGTGGCACCGGATATCAATTTGGAAATAAATAAAGATACAATATTGTGTTATAGTAATAAAATATTACTGCAAGCTAGAACTTCAGTCAATTCTAACATTGAGTGGATAGATCAGGTTGGGATTCTATTGGGAAGGGGCTATAGTTTAGAAAAAGAAATCTCGGACAGCATGTATATTTTCGGTCTCGCTACAGATACCTACGGTTGTTCTGCAATAGACTCCTTTAGAGTAATTCCAATTTCTACCAAATACAGAATTGAGGGTCCAAGCTCTTTGTGTCCGGGTGCTGATGGAGCAATTCAATTTATTTCTGAAAATGCCCACCGCTATACTTACAATTGGAGTCCTGCCGGCAGATTAATTGTAAATAATCCACAATCTGATCGGATAATAGTTAAGCCTATAGATACAACAGTTTTTTACTTGGATTTTGTAAATGAGTACGGTTGTGCTTATAGAGACAGTTTTCAGGTGAATATTAGTAAGTTTGAGCCTCCTCTAAAAGTTTGGGCAGATAAAGATACCATTTACCTTGCTCAATCTGTAACCCTTCATGTTACACCGGGATATACAGATTATGAGTGGATTATACCTACGGGATTGGATTGTACAAAATGCACTGATCCTGTTGCTACTCCTCCTAAATCCATAGTCTATACTGTAAAAGCCAAGAATCATGATGGATGTGAGAGCTCGGAGTCTGTGGTAATCTATGTAATCTTACCAAAATGCGATGAATCTGATGTTTTTGTTCCCAATATTTTTAGCCCCAATGGAGACAATAATAATGACGAATTTATAGTGAGAAGCAACTTTATTAAAAAGCTGGAATTGGTCATTTACGATCGATGGGGAGAAAAGATTTTTGAGACTACAGATAAAACCAAGGGCTGGGATGGTTATTATAAGGGAGAACTGGTAGCGCCTGATGTGTATGGATATTATCTTAATGTAACGTGTATAGATAATAAACCCTATTTCAAAAAGGGCAATGTGACCTTGATCCGGTAATTATATAAAAATAAATTATATTGAATTAATTTTTATATTTGCATTACCAAGCCTAAGAAGATCTTGATCTGAAGGGTATAGATTTTGGATAAAAGCGTAAATATATTTACCAGATTATTAAGTGTAATGTATTGATTTACAGAACTTAATATCGAGATTGATAATAAACTGAACCAGATGTTTAAAACCAGTAAACTCATAAACATAAGCCTACTAGCTATGTTTGTTCTCCAATTTGGGTATGCTCAGGATATCCACCATTCACAATTTTATACCTCTCCACTCAATATGAATCCGGCCCTTACCGGAGTTTTTAATGGAGATGTGCGTGTTGCCGCCAATTTGCGGAAGCAATGGTTTGTGGACGATTTGGTGAATTATATGACCATAACAGGATCTGTAGATAAAAGATTCTTTCCTAAAAAATGGACCACTAAAGGGATGTTTAGCGGAGGAATTTTGTTTAATTATGATAGAGCCGGAGATAGTAGATTGAGCTTGGGGCATCTAGGCATCAGCGGTGCTTATGCTTATCCGTTGAATACTAGAAATATAGTCTCTGTTGGAGCCTTATTGGGTGGTTCGAGTCGTCGGTTCTCTTTAAATGAGTTGACATGGGATAATCAATATTCCGGGGCAGGGCATGATCCAACTATTCCAAGTATCGAAAACTTCACAAGCACCAGTAAGACCTTTTTAGATCTTGGTGCCGGACTAAATTACAGATGGCAAAAATCAAAGAGAACTAAAGTCGATGCAGGAGTAGGATTATTTCATTTAAATCAACCTGAGCAAAGATTTTCTGATAATTCTCCCTCTTCCAAACTGCCTATGAGAATGAATTTTAGTTTGACACCAAGTTTTCAAATGACCCAAAAAATTGATCTCTTACTTCATGGGCAGTATCAAAAACAAACTGTATATAATGAAGCTTTAGTAGGAGCTTACGGTAAGTTTTATCTGGCAACTAAAAGAGGGAAAGAAATGGCATTATTGCTAGGAGTGGCTACCCGATTGCAAAGAGATTTAATTCCAAAAATTGCTATAGAATTCAATCAATGGTATGCGGGTCTTTCTTATGATATTAATTCTTCTCCTTGGAAAAAAGCAACCAATAGAAGAGGTGGACCTGAATTTTCTCTAATTCATACTTTTACCAAATCTCGGCCTTTATCCGCATTGAAAGCTTGTCCAATATTATAAACCTACTCTAACTCAACCTAAACATGAAACGTTTCAATTATATACTTATAATCGTTTTACTTGCTTATATAAATGGATTTGGACAAACAAAGAAGTCTGTATTTAATCAAGCAGAAAGTTCTTTCGCATCCAAAAACTATTATGATGCATTTTATAAATATTCTGAACTGTTAGAATTTGATCCCTCCAACTGTGAGTATTTATTTAAAGCTGCATCATCCGCAAGATTATTTGGAGCTTATAAAAAGGCTGCTGAGCTGTATGAAAAAGTGCTTCAACACAGCGATAACAATCAATTTCCTTTGACCGGATTTTATCTTGGTCAGAGCAAACAGCTGCAAGGAGATTATAATGGTGCACGATTGGCTTATACCACATATAAAAGTGAAAGAGGCGGCGATGATCCTTACTATACTTCAATAGCAGATAAAGAGATCAAAGCCTGTGAGTGGGCGTTGGAAACTGTAAAAAACCCTGTCAAAGGAACAGTTGTAAAAAGATTAAGTGACAATATCAATTCGCTGTATTCTGATTTTAATCCAGTGATATCTGGTGACGATTTATTATTTTCTTCTTTGAGATTTGAAAATAAAGTGGATACAAGAATTCCTAAAAGGTTCATAGGAAATATTTTGAAATCAAAAAAAGGTGCTCAAGCGAATCCTATTCAACAAGACAATATCAATTTTGCAGGCAAATCAATAGCAAATTTAGCTTACAACAAAAACAGATCAAAGGTGTATTTTTCGGTTTGTGAAGCTGTGAACGATCATGATCAGAAATGTGAAATTTATTCGAGTATTGTTGATCAGAATGGAAAATGGGATGTACCTGTAAAGTTGCCGGAAGTAATCAATAATCCATCTGCAAGCAACACTCAGCCCAATGTTGGTTATAATCAAGAAGTAAATAAAGAAGTGCTGTATTTCGTCTCAAATCGAGAAGGCGGTAAAGGAGGATTTGATCTTTGGTATTCTATGATTGATCAGTCCGGAAATTTTTCTGAAGCGATGAACCTTAGTTCTCTTAATACAATACAAGATGATATCACACCTTTTTATCATAATGAATCAAGGAATTTATACTACAGTACAAAAGGCCACTTAGGTTTAGGTGGATTTGATATTTATAGTGTGCGTGAAACATCTTCAGGCTGGGGTGAGATTAAGCACTTAGGTACACCGGTTAATTCAAGTTTGGATGATGTCTATTTTATAAGAGGCAAATCAATTAGTGACTATTATTTTGCTTCAAATAAAACAGGCTCCAATTTGATTGACGACGCTTCAGAAGCATGCTGTTTGGATCTGTACCAAGCCACCATTGAGCCATGTGATATCAATTTAAAGGTTCTTGTTTATGATGCTATTTCTAAAGAAGATTTGAATGGTGCAACAATAACGTTGTACGATGTGAAGGATGTAAAAGCTAAGCCAATAGTAATTACAAAGGCGAATTCAAATCTATCAGAATTTCCTATAGAATGTGATAAAGAATACCGATTGGAGGCTTCTAAACCGGGGTATATTACGGAGTCTTTGAGTTTCAATTCAGGAAAACCGGGAGAGTTTACCGAAATCAATAAGAAGCTGTTTTTAACTCCTGAGAAAGTTAAATTGGATGTGCTTACATTTGAAAAATCAGAGTCTTATGCACTTAATAATTGCACCGTGACTTTGTATGATTTGGATGATCCAAATTGGAAACCTTTAACATTGTCAGATATAAATACAAATTTAACCCATTTCGAACTTACTCGCTGCCATAAGTACAGAATTGTAGCTTCAAAAAATGGCTACGCTCAAGCCACCAAAGAATTTACAGTAGATTGTAAGCAAGGAGGAACAATGACACAAAAATTGGTTTTGCAGAAAATATTGCAAAGTATGCTTCCGTTGATCCTTTATTTTGATAACGATAGACCAAATCCAAGAACTATGGGAGTTTCAACAACTTTGGCTTATAATCAGACTTATACAAGTTATTACGCTAAAAAGGAAGAATTTAAGAAAAATTATGCAAAGCTTTCCGGAGTTGATAAAGAGTCTTCCAATGCTGAGATGGAGAGCTTTTTTGAATCGGATGTCAAAGGCAATAAAGAAAGATTTGAGCAATTCATGAAAATCCTAGAAACTGAATTGGCCGAAGGTAAGTCTTACGAAATAATTTTGAAAGGATTTGCTAGTCCAAGATCGAATAACAAATACAATTATAATTTAAGTCAACGAAGAGTAAAATGTGTTGAGAATGAATTTTCAAGATACAATAAAGGAGTTCTTAAAAAATACATTAAAAAAGGTCTTTTGAAAATTTCGCAAGAGAGATTTGGAGAAGATAGTTCGCCAACAGGTATAATAGATGATTTATCTGATATGAGATCTATTTATATGATCAATGCTTCCAAAGAGCGAAGAGTCGAAATCGTTGAAATTCGTTAATCTAAGAATCGTGAAATCTAAATTAATTATGAATCGCAGTTCAATCAATATAAATATTATTGGCAAAAACAGTTGGGTGTTTTTGTTTTTTATCCTTTTTTCGTCCTCTTTATTTGCAACTCACTGGGTTGGGGGTCAATTAAATTATCGATGTTTAGGGAATAATAATTTTGAAATTAAAGTTGTTGTTAGGCAAGATTGTAAAAATGGACAAGAGCCTTATGATGACCCTGCAATTGTCGGGATATTTTATGGTGATAATCAAACCTATTTCAGAAAGCCATATTTATCAATAAAGCCTTATTCTGTTGAGATTTTAAATGAGAAACTTGATCGATTTTGTGCTACCAAGGCTGATGAAGTCTGCGTGCAAGAAATAGTATATCTTGATACGGTGAACTTACCTCTTGATGAGAGAGGATTTATTTTATCCTATCAGAGATGTTGTAGAAATGTTACGTTGACAAATCTTAAGAATCCATTGGAGCAAGGCACGACATATGTTGTTCATATTTCTTATGATGACATTTTGAGTTGCAATTCCAATCCGGTATTTGGTCGGTTTGCTCCAATTTACATTTGCGTGAATGAGCAATTTTCTTTTGATCATTCTGCCACAGACAACAACTCAGACTCATTAGTGTATAAATTATGTAATCCTTATGAAGGCAGAACATTGGCAGAGCCGCAAGGAATTCCAAGTAATCCTCCTTATAAAGAGGTAACTTGGCAAACTTCTTATTCATTAGCCAATTTGACCAATGACCTTAGTCTTCCCGGCGGTAGTGTTATGAAGATTGACAGGAGAACTGGGCAGTTAACTTGTATTCCGAATGTGATAGGGCAATTTCTTGTTGGAGTTTGTGTAGAAGAGTGGAAGAGCGGTAAGTTGGTGAGTTTTACAAATAGGGATTTTGAACTAAATGTTGTTCCTTGTGGTGTTAAACCTAAGGCTTCTTTTACGGTCTCCAGCACACTTTGTGATGGATTGAACCAATCCTTCAAAAATACCAGTATTGATGCGACGTCATATCAATGGTATTTCGACTATAATGGCAACAGAAATTTGAATTCGCCCAATACGGATCCAACAGTGAGCTATCCTGTAAAAGGGACTTATGAAGTTGTTTTGGTCGCAATCAATGGCTCTTGTACAGATACTGCTAGAAAAACAATAACGGTTATTGATCCGGGATTAGTCGCAGATTTTGATTATACATTGAATTGTAAATCAGGATTGATCTTGAGTTTTACAAATAAATCCAAAGCAAACGGGACTATAGTTTCATACAATTGGTCTATAACCGGAAACGGGAATAACCATACCTCTACTCAGCCGGATCCTATTATCGTATTGACAAATGGAGGAAAAATCACCACAAGCCTCACGGTTACTGATAATAATGGATGTACTAAAGTTGTTTCAAAAACAATTGATGTAACACAAATTGAAGTTGAGCTTATTGGAAAAGAAGCTCATATTTGCAAAGGTGAAGGGGTTAAAATTGTAAAAAATCCAAACGCAAGTTATACATATAATTGGTCTCCAACCACCGGATTGGATTTGAATCCTCCAAGCAATCCTACGGCAAAACCGGAAGTAACAACCACTTATAAAGTAACCATTACTGATCCTTCAGGATTATGCAGTATAGAAAGAGAGATTACGGTCTTTGTTCGTGAGTTGGTAAATTTGAAAGTAACGGGAGATACTACCACTTGTACAGGAAAAGTAAATCTTACGGCAAGCTCAGACTCTACTAGCAATTTTGTTTGGTCCACTAATCCAAGCTTTAATCCGGTGATAGCTACGGGCGCAAACTTGATGACCAATATTAATTCAACAACCACTTTTTACGTTAGAGCAGGAAATGATTCGCAGTGCAAAGCTGTACTGGCGGTAAAAGTGCATGATAATTCAGTGAAATTGAATTACAGTAAGGAGCTGGCTGTTTGCATTGGAGATACCATTTCTTTAATGCTGACCAAGGTTAATCCTGCAGATGTAGTGACCATACAATGGGTTTCAAATCCTATTATTATTTCTACTACAGATCCATATTCGCCTAAAATACTTGTGGCAAGTCCCGGAACATATTCCGTTGTTTTTTCTGCTACCAATCAACATGGATGCACATTGAACGACACAATAAAAATTATAGCTGTAAACCCTCCTGTGCCTGACTTTAACATAAAATATGATTGTGGTTCTTTGACAGTGGATGTATTTTCTACCAATAAAGGAGCAGTTCGCTATGATTTTGGCGACGGTAAGGGCAGTGCTAATACTCCAAATGCAAGTTATACTTATGAAAAATCCGGGGAGTATACAATAACGATGACTGTCGATAGTGTGTGTGCGAGATCTATAACAAAAACAATCACTGTTGTTGAATTAAAAGAAGAACTTGATCGGGAGCTAAAACTATGCGAAGAAAGTTGTGTGAATCTTAATCCGGTATTTAACACTAACTATACTTACAAATGGAGCCCGAGTGTGGGTTTGGATGACGCGAATAGTCCAAATCCAAAAGCCTGTCCTACAAGTACAACGACTTATACCGTTACTATCTCTGATAATAGGTTTCCGGTTTGCTCTATCAATCTTCAGATAACAGTCAATGTAAATAATAAACCGGTACTCGGAAAAGATTATAATCGTTCAGTGGATACAACCCTCTGTGAGGAATCGGAAATAACCCTTTATTCTAATGTAAGTTCCGGAATAAAAGGCACTTGGTGCGATCAAAACGGGAAAGATCTTGGTGCAGGAAATATTAAATTAAGAATTACTCAATCCACTTATTTTATTTTCAAAATAGAGAAAGATGGATGTCTTTGGAAAGATACTGTGAATGTAACTCTTTATAAATTGGATGTTACATTAACAGGAAATGATAGGATATGTAAAGGTGATACAGCAATGATAATTGCTAATTCTCCTAATTTAGCAAATTACAAGTTTGAATGGTCACCTCAGGGAAGTATTATTGGTTCAAATACAGGAACTAAAATTTCTGTAAAACCTGATGTAACGACTACCTATAATGTAATTGTAGATAATAATAAAGGCTGTAAATGGGTGTTAAATTATACAGTAAATGTAAACGATCCTAGTAATGGAATTTTTGTAAAAGCCGAACCTGAAATTATTGTTCCAGGTGTAAAGTCTCAATTGACTACAGTTAATATTCCGGGATATAAATATCAGTGGTCTCCGACCGATGGATTGTCGGATCCTAACATTTACAACCCGACAGCTATGCCTACAAAAACCACAACATATACAGTCAAAGTTACAGATGAAATAGGTTGTATGGCTACAGCTACAGTGACGGTTACAGTGACTACTTGCGAATCAACTGTTTTTATTCCTAATGCATTTTCTCCAAATGGTGACAATAAAAATGATGTGTTGAGAGTGCATGGTCCATTCATCAATAGCATGGAGCTTGTAATAGTCAATAGATGGGGACAAGAAATGTTCCGCACAAAAGATCAAAATAATCCTTGGGATGGATCCTATCAAGGAACTATGTTAGGGCCTGATGTTTTCGGCTACTGTATTGAGTATGTATGTCCTGATAATTCCAAACATGCCAAAAAAGGAAATGTTAGTATTTTGAAGTAGAAACTAAATACTATATAAAATACAAAAGCCTATATAAAATATAGGCTTTTGTGTTTATATCTCAACTCATATTCTTTTGTTTAGTTTTTATAAGTTGCTAATCAATTTAATATTGTGCAATAATTGTCCTTGATTATTTTTTATGTTGATAAAGCTTAATCCTGAAGACTGGAAATCAATTTGTACCGTATTTGAATTTATTTCCTTAATTGCACAATCCAATTTTTGCCCCTGACTATTGATTATTTGAATCTCAAAATCCTGCATTTTTAGGTTGCTTGTTAAATGTAAAGAACAATGGGGATTAACTTGAAGGAGCTCATAATTAAATTTTGCTTTGCGCGACTCAAATCGAATGGGAACAATTTGAGACTGTTTAATTATTTGATCTGACTTGTCCTTAATTTCCAATTTGAAGTAAACCAAATCTTCGAAATGGTTTGCAGATTCTATCGTGAATTTTTCAAGTTGATCATGATTTGAAGTTTTAAATAATTCTTCGAATCGAAGATTGTCTTTAGAATACATGACAAAGTATTGTAATTCTTGTTTCTCATTTGAAAGAGCTTTCCACTTGATAAGTGCAGTGCTGTGTTTAGTTTTTAGTACTTCAAAAGAGAGTTGATCTAAAGATAGCGATTGTGAGGGTAAGATTGACTTTTGAAAACCTGTCCCCTGTGATCCTATAAAAACACTGGCTTGTGTTGGGTGTGTGGATAAGGCAACAGCATTTGCAAAAGGGTAGGCCATACCATTATTATGTTGAGACCAGTTTACTCCATTGTCTACTGAAAGTAGAACTCCTTTAGAGGAAGAGTTATACCCGCCCGACTCATAAGCACTGGAAGAAGTAGCATAAATTGAATTTGAATTTTGTGGTAATACTGCTACTTTTCTAAGATATTGATCTGTTAGTATTTTTGACCAACCGCTTCCTTGATTTGTACTTCTGTAAAGGCCTTTATTGGTGCCATGCACAACGACATATACAATGTCTGTTAGTTTGGGGTCTGTGATAAGATCAAACACACCATTGTATCCATAATCCCAAAAATTTGTACCATTGGAAGATGGCATGTCAGGATGAGAGATGTTAGTCCAACTTGATCCGGCATTTGTTGATTTGAATACACCATTTTTACCGGCTGCGTATACAACATTACTATTTAATGGATCAACTGCAGTAAATTTGCAACCATTGCAATTGTAAACCAGATTCCAAGTAGCTCCGTCATTGCTGCTTTTATAAACATCATCATTTGCTGTGACATAAAGAATTCTATTATTTGTTGGACTGTTATTATCTAATGATAATCCAATTATGTCATTGGTTGGTAAACCAGAATTGGATAACTGCCAGCTGTTTTTACTTCCGGTTGAACTGCTTTTTACCAAATAAGTCGGACTTTCTCCATGTTGGTTTCCGGACATACTTGCCCAAACAATATTGCTTCGCACAGGATCTGAAATCACAGTGGATGTGTTGCCACCATGGCCATCCCAATTCCCTGTGTAGCTTGGGTGATTACAGCTTTCCCAACTGTTCCCATGATCCATACTTCTCCAAAGGCCAATATCAAAATATGCTGCATATAGAATGTTTGGATCTTCTTTGTTGATCTCAATATCTTGGGTATTTACATTATCGAAACCTCTGCTTTGCCATTTTCCATTTGATATTTCATTAGTAAATTGGTTAACAAATGTGGTCCCCTGATTAGAAGATTTGAATATGTATTGATAATTTACCCAAAAAATTTCTGAGGGATTATACATGCTTTTTCCCAAAGTCATTACTATTCCATTGTAACTTGAACTGTAACAGTAGAATTGACTTCCTGAACCATTGTAGAAAACATCCCAGTTTGTAATATCACCGGTTTTTATAAAGCTGATACCACCATTGGTTGAGGTAAATGTTCCTGATCTTGGATTCCAGGCCCAGGGTTCCCTCGGATCAATTAATCTGATGGTCTGAGCATTGTTTTGATCAGGCCAGATAATTCCAGTGTAATCACTCAATGGCGAGCCCCAACTGCTACCACCATTTGTACTTTTATACAAATTTCCCAATAAACTTGTCCAATAATATTGTGCGCCACAATTGGCTTCCATTGTTGTAATGTAAACATTATTGAAATTGTGAGGATCGAGCTCTATATCCATTATTGAACCCAGGCTTGGAGTCAAATTGGTCCAACTTACACCGCCGTTCAATGATCTGTATACATCAGCTTCACCACAAAAGAATCTCCCATTTCCTGTTAATAAATATACCACATTTGCGTCATCGGGTTTCACAAGAACTTTGAGGATGTGGATATTAGTTGGCAGATTGGTGCTTGATTGTGTCCATGTTAAACCATTGTTGGTGGTTTTATAAATTGTAGCTACACCGGAATTCCATGCTTGTTGTCTGGAAAGATAGCCTACTCCGGAAGTGTGAATTTCAATATCCGTTACATATCCTGAACTTAAAACCTTGTTTACTGTTACTCCGCCGTCTGTGGTTCTGAATGCTCCATTCTCAGTTCCAATAAAAAAATTATTGGCATTGGAAGGATGGAATCCTATTCCTGAAATATGGGTTTCGGTCAATCCTTTACTTGCACCTATAACAGTCCAAGTTGCCCCATGATCATTACTCATATAAGCTCCACTTAGATCGCTGGCGGCCAAAATAATTCCGCTTGGTCCGGCTCCAACAGTACTAAAAGCTCCTCCTCCGCCTGGGTTGGTTCGCTGCCAAAAATGAGTTTGGGCAACGGTATTAGTCAGGAACAAGCTAAAGAGTAGAGTCCCCCAAGCTAATGAACTAGTTATAGTACTTGTTAGTCCCATTTATCAGATTTGAATCAACAATTTATTTTTACTCCACCGGATTACAATGGAATCTTGCAAATAAGCTATAGCAAAAACTATGCTATACTCACTTCTTTGTGATTATCGAACTGAATTCGGGGATAAAAGGGCCTAAACAAATTTCTTGTGAAAGGACGATGTAGTCTTATTAATCACTAAGTTTCAAAACATCCAAGAAGGCTTTTTGCGGAACTTCTACGCTGCCTATTTGGCGCATTTTTTTCTTTCCTTCTTTTTGTTTTTCTAATAGTTTTCGTTTTCTCGAAATATCTCCTCCGTAACACTTTGCAGTTACATCTTTTCTAATGGCCGAAATGGTTTCTCTCGCGATGACTTTACCTCCAATTGCGGCCTGAATTGCGATCACAAATTGATGTTTTGGAAGAAGTTCTTTGAGCTTTTCACACATCCTTCTGCCGACGGTTTCAGCTTTAGTTCTATGAACAAGAGCAGACAAGGCGTCCACATTATCACCATTAAGTTTGATGTCCATCTTGATGATGTCGGACTTTCTGTAATCCAAAGGATGATAATCAAACGAAGCATAACCTCTTGTAGAGGATTTGAGCCTGTCGTAAAAGTCAAAAACGATCTCTGCAAGGGGCATGTCAAAATTGAGTTCAACTCTTTCTGTAGTCAAATAATTTTGCTTTGTGAGAATGCCTCGTTTGTCCATGCACAATTTGATGATTGTGCCAATGTAATCTGGTTTGGTAATAATTTGTGCCCGGATAAACGGTTCTTCTACATATTCAAGATGATTGGGTTCCGGCAAATCATTTGGAGTATTAATTATTAATAGTTCTCCTTTTGTTGTTTCTGCCTTGTACGATACATTGGGAACAGTAGTGATAACTTCTTGATTAAATTCTCTGCTTAATCTCTCCTGAATGATTTCAAGATGCAACATACCTAAGAATCCACATCTGAATCCAAATCCTAAAGCAATAGAAGTTTCCGGCTCGTAAACTAATGAACTGTCATTAAGTTGCAACTTTTCTAAACTGTCCCTTAAGTCTTCAAAATATTCATTCTCTATTGGGTAAATTCCTGCAAAGACCATCGGTTTTACATCTTCAAAGCCTTTGATTCCTTCCTTGCACGGATTGAGAAGATGGGTTATTGTATCTCCGACTTTAACTTCCTTTGCCTCTTTTATGCCTGTTATTATGTAGCCTACATCACCACAGTTAATTTGGGTTTTAGGCATTAAATTCATTTTTAAAACTCCAACTTCTTCTGCCTCATAGCTTGCTCCTGTATTGACAAATTTAATTTTATCTGCTTTTCTTAATATTCCATTGAGTATTCTGTAATAAACAATAATACCTCTAAAAGAATTGAAAACTGAATCAAAAATCAAGGCTTGTAGAGGTCCTTCCGGATTGCCTTTTGGCGCAGGAATTCTTTCTACAATGGCTGTCATAAGTTCCGGAACTCCTATACCTGTCTTGCCACTGGCATGGATAATATCTTCTTTTTTGCAACCAATGAGAACAATAATTTGCTCAGATACTTCATCGATCATTGCACTTTCCATATCGATTTTATTCAAGACAGGGATAATCTCCAGATTGTGCTCAATAGCAAGATAAAGATTTGAAATGGTTTGTGCTTGAATTCCTTGAGTTGCATCCACCAAAAGTAAAGCTCCCTCGCAGGCAGCTATAGATCGGCTTACTTCATAAGAAAAGTCCACATGGCCCGGGGTATCGATCAAGTTGAAAATGTACTTTTTTCCGTTTGTATGCTCATAGTTAAGTTGGATAGCATGAGCTTTTATGGTGATGCCACGCTCTCTCTCTAGGTCCATATCGTCCAATGCCTGAGCTTGCATATCGCGGTCGGCAATGGTCTTGGTGAACTCTAACAATCTATCCGAAAGGGTAGATTTCCCATGATCAATATGAGCAATGACACAAAAATTTCTTATCAACTCCATAGAATCTTACTTGGACGGGCAAAGTTAATAAAACTAAATAATATATCTAAGTTTTTGAAAATGTTTTGTTTATGGTGTAATGATCCCTATTTATTAAAATCTTTGAACTTAAAGCCGTAAGCTATTTCTCAAAAAAATCAGATCACAGACTATGCTCGAAATTGATAATTTTACATTTTAAATAAATATTATATGGGGTATAAAATTAATTTGATAAGTGATACTGTTACAAAGCCTACGAAGGGAATGTTGGATGCTATGATGCAGGCAAAGGTAGGTGATGACGTATTTAATGAAGATCCTACTGTAAGAGAATTAGAGCATAGACTTGCTCAAATGTTTTCACAGGAAGCCGGTTTGTTCTGCCCTTCCGGTACAATGGCAAATCAAATTGCAATCAAGTGCCATACTCAACCAATGGATGAACTACTTTGTGATGTGAGTTATCACGTATATCAATATGAAGTTGCAGGCTATGGGTTTTTATCCGGACTTGCAATAAATCCTTTAAGAAGTGAAACAGGAAAATTGACTTTAGATTTGCTGCAAAATGAGATTAAACCGGATTTTGATTGGTTGCCAAGAACAAAATTACTTGTTTTAGAAAATTCTTTAAACAGAGCTGGAGGCTCAGTGTATTCTATAGATGAGATTAAACCTATTTCAAATTGGTGTAGATCCAATCAATTAAAACTGCATTGTGACGGCGCAAGACTTTTCAATGCATTAACTGCCACGGGAGACAATGCCTTGGAATACGGGAAATATTTTGATAGCATTAATATTTGCTTGTCTAAGGGATTGGGAGCTCCTGTTGGTTCCGTATTACTCGGCTCTAAGATTATGATCAAAGAGGCAAGGAGAATTAGGAAGGCTTTAGGTGGAGGAATGAGGCAGGTTGGGGTTTTGGCCGCTGCAGGAATTTATGCTTTGGATCATCATGTAGCTCGTTTGTCGATTGATCATGAGCATGCAAAAATGTTGGAACAGGCACTGAGGCAATGCGAAGCCGTAGAACGAATTAATCCTGTACAAACCAATATCATTATTTTTCATCTTAAAGAGGAAGTTAGTCCCAATGCTTTTATAGAGTTTTTGCATAAACATAATGTTCATGCTTCAATGTTTGGTAAGCGTAGTGTGCGATTTGTAACCCATTTGGATATTGACAAAGAATTGATCCTTGAAACTATGGAGGTTTTGAAATCATGGAAACCGGAGTAGTTAAATTTGTAATTCTAATCCTTGCTTTGAATAAAATTAACAATTGGAAAAGCGAAAATACTTTACATTTGCATAGATAATCTTAGTCAAAAAATCATTTTACAATGTTTAGAACTTTGGCTGTTTCATTCTTACTTCTTGTTGCTTTATTGCAATGTGTAAGTACATCAGCCATTGTTGTGCAATTTTATCTAAACAGAGCCTTTTACGCAAAAAATCTATGTGTTAATAGAAATAATCCCAATTCTAAATGTCAGGCAAAATGCGTTCTAAAGCAAAAGCTGAAGAATGAATTTGAGCAAAATCAATCCAACAGCAAACAAGCTCTAAAGCTAATTTTTGAAAATCAACCGGTTTTAATTTCTTCAGAGTTGAATTACTTTACACTTAGGTTTGGTAATTCTCAGAGAAATTATCCGAAACTGAACATTCTTTATCTATTTCCCGACACTAAATCTTTCGTATCTAAAATCTTTCATCCGCCATCTTATTGGATTTAATACTCTTCACATTTCTTTTTTTTATTTAGATTAAATGATGCAATTGCAGTAGATTGTCAGAGCATTCATTTTGCATATTTAATTGATTCAATTCAGAATCTTTTTGCAATCTTTCAATTTTTGTAAAACGAAAATGAACTTCATTTTTGTAGTCAAAGAGCAGGTCATTTAATCGGATATAAAAAGTTCACATCTGCATTTTCCTTTTTTATTAAAAGATTTCTTTATACAGGCATAAGAAGTCTTTAGCGAGATCTAAGAATATTGTTTTATTAAAATTTGATCAAGGTGTTACAACGAGTTGTTTTAATTGTTCTTTTTTTGAGCTTGGTAAGCTATGCGAATTGTTGTGATTTTTGTGGCTCTAATTCAAGCGGAAATTATTTTGGTATCTTGCCAATGTATGGGAGGCAGCACCTTTCGGTGAGATATCAATACAGCTCATTTACAACAAAGCATTTTGTGAATGACCCTCGTCCAGCGACTGAGACTTATCAGACTGTAGATATTTATGGGCGATATTATCCTCATCAAAGGATTCAGTTGTTTGTGTTCGTGCCGCTCAATCAGTTTTCCTTAAAGTCTTATCCTTCGGTACAACATCAAAGCGGATTGGGGGATATCTCTTTGTTGTGCAATGTTTTAATGCTAAACTCAGGGGATAGTCTAAATAAGGCATTTAAACATACTCTCACTGCCGGAGCAGGAGTTAAATTGCCGACAGGTCGATATGATAATTCTACTGAGTTGGATCATGCTTTGCCTCAGGGAATGCAGTTGGGATCCGGAAGTGTGGATTTTATTTCAAATATAAATTATTCTATGCGTTGGAACAAACATGGAGTAAACCTTGATTTGAATTCAAGATGGAATACCAGCAATTCTTATCAATACAGATATGGCCATAGAATTCAATTGTCGGCGCGTTATTTTTATTGGAAACAACTTAATAATTGTGTGCTGCTGCCTCATGCAGGAAGTCTCATCGAGTCTATAGGCAAAGATCGTGATGGCAGAAAACAGATCGACAGTAATTCCGGGCAAGCAGTTTTTGCTTCATTGGGAATGGATGTTGTAATTAATAAATTCACTGTGGGTCTAAACGCTATGATACCGGCTGTTCAAAATAATGCTGACGGTATGGTAAAATCAAATGGAAGATATGCCATTAATTTTTCTTATTTTTTTTAATCAATTAATCGTTAAAATTTATTTTTTATGAAATTCAATCTTTTAAATATTTTATTTGCAATAGGTTTAATCAGTTTTATTAGTTTTTCTTGTAATGATGAGCATGATAATTCACCGGGATCTGTAGTATTGGAATTTGATCACAGATGGGGGACACAGGAGCTAAAGTTAAATTCATCCTTGCTGACACCTGCCGGAGATTCAGTCAAGTTTACAGCGTTCCGTTATTTTATTTCAAACATTTCTTTTCTAAAAGCAGATGGTTCGGAATATAAAGTTCCCAACAGCTATTTCCTTGTGGATCATGAGTTGGATAAATCCAGAGAAATTACTTTGACTAACATTCCTGCAGATGATTATAGGGCTGTTCAATTTATCATTGGAGTTGATTCTGCAAAAAGTACAACCGCATTGGATCAGCGTACCGGTGTGCTTGATCCGGCCACAGGAGCACAGGGAATGTATTGGGCTTGGAACTCCGGTTACATCTTTATTAAAGTGGAGGGTGAATCTCCTTCAGCTCCTATAGATAGTATTACATTAAAGAGAAGATTCTGGTATCACATCGGTGGATTTGGAGGTTATTCTTCACCAACGATCAATAATATAAAATCGGTTTCTGCTGTAAGTGATGATGATGTTGCTCATGTTAATGGAAGCGCAGAACCGACATTTCATATGATAGTGGATTTGCAGGAATTTTTTATGAATCCTACGAATCTGAGTATTAAGCAAAATCCTGTGGTCATGTTCGCACCCTACTCAACAACAATTGCTAATAATTATACCGATATGATAAAGTTGGATCATATCCATCAATAATGGTTTTGTCAGTTGGCTTCGAACAGTAATGAACGAAGCCAACTCAATTTAATTATTGTAAAGCTATTGGTTATGAGTAAAATATTTATCGCATTTAGCATATTTGTTTTAGTTATTGCATGTGTCAAGGAAAAGAATGATGCAGAACAAAATTTTTCCATTCGAATCCCGGATCATTTTCCTGCAGTCAATTACGATCTGACTTTAAATCCAATTTCGAAAGAAGGATTTGAGCTTGGAAGGAAATTGTTTTATGATCCAATCTTGTCCCGAGATTCAAGCATTTCTTGTGGCAGTTGCCATCAACAATCTGCCGGGTTTACACAACACGGACATGATATATCGCATGGAATAGATGATCTTTTGGGGACTCGAAATGCATTGCCTGTAATGAACTTGATTTGGAATAAATCTTTCTTTTGGGATGGGGGAGTGCATAATTTAGATTTTGTGCCTATCAATGCAATTACATCCAAAGTTGAGATGGATGAAAGCTTGGAAAATGCAATTGGAAAATTGAATCGACATCCTCAGTATCCTAGTTTGTTCAAGTCTTGGATTAATGTAGATAAGATTGAATCTAAAGATCTGTTGAAGGCATTATCTCAATTTATGGCTTTTTGTGTTTCTGCAAATTCCAAGTATGATCAAAGCCTTCAAGTTAATTCAGTTCAGTTAACGTCTGATGAATTTGAAGGATTGCAATTGGTAAATACGAAATGCAGTCCATGTCACAGTACCGCTTTGTTTACTGATTTTAGCTTTAGAAATAACGGATTGGTGCTTACAGGAGATTTGGGTCGGTATAAAGCCAGTTTGGTTGATTCTGATCTGTATAGATTTAGAGTGCCAAGTCTTCGTAACTTAAGTTATACTGCGCCTTATATGCATGACGGCAGGTTTAGAACAATAGATCAGGTATTGGATCACTATGCAAATAAGGTTGTAATGAGTGCTACACTAGATTCAAATTTAATCAGGAAGGAGGGATTAGGAATTCCATTGACAGAAGAAGAGAAAACAAAAATCAAATTGTTTTTAAAAACCTTGGATGATGAATCCTTTATTCGAAACCCAATTTTAAGTGAGCAATAATTTGGTAAATAAAATTATTTTTTCTTTTTGAAAATATTCCAATTAATCTTTCTTTTTTTTGCTTTTACTATAATGTATCGTATCGAAAAAGCGGATTGACTGACAAGCTCAAATTTGCCACCTATATCCAATAGCAGTGGTTTGTAGTCAAAAGAATAGCAAATGTTCTTTGTGCTAAGTTCCAAGCCGGCAATCAAACTTAAGTTGTTGGCACTTGTAAAATTTTTATTGAACCTGAGGCTAGGACCTCCGCCCAAATAAAGATTAAATCTCCTAGTAATGATATTGGTATGAGGTTCTGCCAATATACTAATATAAGTAAAACTGTCTTGGAATCTTTGATGAATTAAGCCTTCCGTCGTAAAGTATTTTGATATGGTTTGTTGTACTGTAATGCCAATATCATTTCCAAGACGAATGCCCGCAGCGGTTCTGTAATATTGTGAATTTCCTGCTGTAGAAAAAAACAACAAGAGAATGAAGCCTAGAAGTTTGTGATGATTAGACATTGAAAAGGAAATGCATAATATCTCCATCTTTGACGATGTATTCCTTTCCTTCTGTACTCAATTTTCCTGCAGATCTGCAAGCGCTCTCGGATTTTAACTGAGTGAAGTCATTATAACGAATAACTTCCGCTCTGATAAATCCTTTTTCAAAATCAGAATGGATTACTCCTGCAGCTTGTGGAGCCTTGAAGCCTTCTTGAATTGTCCAGGCCCTTACTTCTTTTTCTCCAACTGTGAAGTAGGTTATTAGTTTCAAAAGTTTGTAGGCTGCTCTTGTAATTTTATAGGTTCCGGGTTCATCAAGTCCCATTTCCTTAAAAAATATTTCTCTTTCTTCCTCAGGTAATTCAGTTATTTCGGCTTCAATCCCTGCGCTGATCAATAGAACTTGAGCAGCCTCATCTTTTATAGCTTCAATAAATCGTTCTGTGTGTTTGTTTCCGCTGTGAATAGATTGTTCATCAACGTTGCACACATAAAGTACAGGTTTGCCGGTAAGAATTTGGCAGGCTTTGACATAGGCGGCTTTTTGATCGTCATCTGCAAAGGATCTTGCAGTCTTGCCCGATTCCAGATGTTTTTTGAGTTGGTCTCCAAGTTCGAGTTCCAAGAGAGTCTCTTTATCTCCGCTTTTAGCTTGTTTTCTTGCTCTGTCGAGCCGTTTTTCCATAGTTTCAATATCCTTTAGGATGAGCTCTGTATCTACAATTTCTTTATCTCTCACAGGATCTACAGATCCATCAACATGCACAACATTGTCATTATCAAATGCTCTAACAACATGAATAATGGCATCCACTTCTCTGATATTGGCAAGGAACTGATTGCCTAAGCCTTCTCCTTGTGAGGCTCCCTTGATCAATCCTGCGATATCTACAATATCTACAGTAGTGGGGATTACTTTTTGAGGTTTAGCCAAATCTGCCAACACCTTAAGTCTATCGTCAGGCACAGTGATGACACCAATGTTAGGATCTTTGGTCGCAAAAGGATAGTTTGCTGCCAATGCACCTGCAGAAGTCAGGGCATTGAATAAAGTTGATTTTCCAACATTGGGTAATCCGACAATTCCACATTGTAATCCCATGAATTCTATTTTTATTTGGCGCAAAAATAAAAGAAAAATTTAAGCTTAACTTGCTTGGGAGGATGAGATAAGAAACTATATTGTTTACGACTTGTTAATTTTCGGTCATGAATTATTTAGCTCATTTGGCGTTTTCGTACCCTGACCCTGATTTGATGTTGGGTAATTTTATAGCGGATGGCTTAAAAAAGCAGGAGGAACAACATTGGTCCGCGAGGGTAAATTGGGGAGTCAAAATGCATAGAGATATTGATTTTTTTACAGATCAACATGAGAGCATTCGGTGGATGAAAGACCAGTTTTATTCTGCTGTAGGTAAATATCATTCTGTGGCCGTGGATATTGTGTTGGATTATTATTTAATGCAACAATGGACTCAGCTTTTTGATTTTACATTTATTCAACTGCAGGAAACCATTGAATTCGTTTTGGAGGAGCATAAGAACAATATGAACCCTCGTCATTCCCGACTGGCTGCTTCTTTGATCCGGTACAAATGGTTAAATCATTTTAAAACCTGGGAGGGACTGAGTGAAGTATTGGGGCGAATGAATCAGAGAGCAAAATTTGTTGTAAATTTTAATGATGTAATTCCGCTTCTTAAAAGCAATCATTCTGAATTTTATAAAAGAAGTTTCACTTTCTTTAATGAAATTCAAGCTCATACTTTGATTAATGATTATAGAAAATAATTTGACTTATAGGATAAAAAGGAATTGCTTTTTTGATATTGCTATTCACTATTCAGTTGGTTTTTATTGAACAGGTAAATAATCAATGGAATACTAAAATCGGTAACCCAAACCAGCCATGGCTCGAAATTCTGAATCAAAATCAGAGTACAGTGATTTTTGTAAGTATATCATCTTAGTCGCTAGACCCAAGCCAAGGTCCAAACTCCATCGTTCATTTGCAAATACAATTTGATAGCCGGCTCTAAAGATCGGCCCTATATTCGAGCGACCATATCGGACTATATTCTGATTTTCAAGAATTATTGGTTCGTTATAATCAAAGTTATAATGTAATCCGGGTGCGAGATAAATTCCACTTAAAGAGCGGCTTTTATAGTTCTTGATGTAAAATCTTAGATCTAAGGAACCATTAAACCAATCCGTTTTTGATAAAAAAGTAATAGTTCCTCTGTGGAGATTAAGTTGAACTGAAATATGCTTGGTAAAACCTTGTTCTATATGCAAAGAAGGGATGAGTGGAATATTCATTGCATTAGTTTTGATGATAGTCTGAGCAATGATAAATTTTGAAAAAAGGAAGAGAAAGAGTACAAGAACATTTCTTGACATTGGCAATAGTTTTAAAGCGCAAAACTAATAAAAATGAATAAAAACTTTACGAAACTATTTATACCCAAACAATCGATATCCTAGTGCTAGAGCTGCTTATATGAGAATAGAGGAATTTATGGTCTTATAGCTTTTCAAAAAAATCAAAGGGAGTGCTGCTCTTATGTTGAATTCAGCACTCCACCTGCTTCGCGGGCTAATCATTTGAAAACCCAATTACTTAATTATCAAGTACAAGATGAGGTCTATAAATCAATCAGACTATTTCTCGGTCAAATCTTTTCTCACTCATATTTAACTCCGGCTTCCTTAATTTGTTTCAATCATTGTTTAACTAATTTCAGAACAGATTTCTGATTTTTACATTCGATAATGGCATTGTATATTCCCGTAGGGAAATTGCTCAAGTCAAAATCAGCTGATTTAAGATTCACGTCCTTTGATTTGAACATTAGATTTCCTTGTTCATTAAATATGTATAAATTACAATCTGAATTTTCACCGTTATTCAATGCCTGTAATGTCAATTTATTTTGGAAGGGGACAGGGTAGCCTACGATATTCAATAAATCCTGATTGATAGAACTTACTTCAGTAGATTTTTCCCCAATAAATTTCATGCTTAGTACACCCTTTATCAAAGCAGTACCTGTTCCTTTAGATGCAGGATCAAGCAAGGATCTAATGCTTATCGAATGTTTACCTGCTTTAGCGTTACTAATTTCTGAAATCATGAAATAGTCATCATTATCGTTAATGTGGGTGTTTTGAACTCTAATACTATTTGCCTTTATAGTATTAGAGTGATTATCGGCTAAAAATATATGATATTGATCTTTTATGTTTGACTGTAACCTGGCGGAATATTTTAAAATTAGTTTCCCATTAGAAGGTAAATCTAAATCTACATTATATACATTTATAGTATCTGTGGACTTTCTGATCGTTTTTTCAAATGACGCTGCATTTATACTCTTTGTAGTTTCAACATCGGCAAGAAACTCAGCATAGAACTGACAATACACACTATTGTTTTGTGAAGATGTATCACCTTTTGTTTTTCTGATTAAAGCATATATTGTATGAATTCCCGGTTCTACAGAAAACAATTTTTTATGACAGATTAATTCAGAATTCCAATAAGTGATGGATTTGGCTTCTACTTTTTCTGCGTCATTCGGCCAGTTTGGATTTGTATTGCTTGTGAGCTCCAAAACATCATCAACATTAGATCCCATCACTCCATCAATGCTAACCAATAACTTTCCTTTCTTTGGAGCATTGATTTCTATTTTGCTTAGCACTCCTGCTTCTTGAGTAGCTTTAAGTGGATATTTAGATATCGGATTACTACTTATAAAAGACTGAGTGTTATTGGCTTTGTAAAATTCTGCCGTTAAGTTGCCCTTAAAGCTGGCTATTCCATCACCGGCTTTACCTGTCCAGTTATGACCAATGGCATAAAATTTTTTCTTTCCTGCTGATACATTTACAATTCTGGAATGATAAAAAGCATTCAAGTTGTATATTGAGTCATAAACTAAAAATGAGTAGTTTCCATTATCAGGTGTCCAAAGCGGGAATTCATTTGCAGCAACAATGATATCATCGCCGAATGAGCTCCAAGCATTTCCTTCAAATTGGATAATCACTTTTCCATTCTCAGGAATATCAACTACCATAGAGTCTAATACAACCGATTTAGGCGTTTCAAGTTGAACATTTTTTGCATCTATTGGAATTCTCCATACTAGGTCTTGGCCAAAGGAATGGTTAATGAAATTTAGGATTATGAGTAGAAATGATAATTTATACATGATGTAAATTTTATGCAAAGTTAAATCGAAAGAATATTGAGAAATGATCTTTTCTTTTGTAAGGTATCATTTTTGAGTATACGCCGAAATCATTTGATTGTACGGTAATAGTAAATGAAAAATAATTTGATTTTGAAAATAGTATTATCTTTGAATTTAAGATGTAATCAATATAGAAACTTAAATGACTAGCAGAGACTTTATTTATTGGCTGCAAGGATTTTTTGAGCTTAATAATCCCCAAAGTATTGATCAGCAGCAAACAGAGATGATCAAGAAACATCTTCAGTTGGTCTTTAAGCATGAAATTGATCCAAGCATGGGCGATGAAAGCAAGCAAGCTGAACTCAATCAAATCCACAACATTTTAGCTGAAGATTTGCTTACAGAAGAGGAAGCTATTGCAAAGTTTGGTAAAAAACCGAATCCTCAATTTAAGTATAATAGATACGGCTGGTATGACCCAAAGGATGGACCACCCAGATGCTAATGGATTAAGGTCTATATTTTCTTCCCCTTATTTGTTAAATTGCCATCTTCATCAAAACTTATAGTATAGTCTTCTATATATTTTCGGCTCATGATGTTCATTTTTTGAAGTAATAGTTCCGCTTTAGCTCTAACTTTAGACCATAACTCTCCGGTTTCAATAAGTTCCCACTTCCAATGGTCCGGACTTAGATTATTGGCCTCAATAAAAAATAGTACAAGTTCATCTCTGAGTGATTCTTCAATGAATTGGTAATGAAATATCGTTTCAAAACAATCAAGAGAAAAGGAATATTCTAGCCCGTCTCGCATTTCGTATAAGGGATCAAAAGCAGGTTTAGTGATCTTTTGAAGTTCCTCTTTGTTTTTTGAAAATAAAATCAAAGTATTCAATAAATTGGTATAAAAAATATCTCCATCTCGTTTACTGTAATTCATATTTGTAAGTATTTTATATCATAAACAATTACCAACCCATAAGTCTCCAGTCCTCTTCTTTTTCAACTTTTTTTTGAGATTCAATTTGAATGGTAGCTTCTTCTGAAAATTTCTGAAAATACAAGCAATGGATACAATCTTTTGGGCTTTCTATTTCGAAAACATATTGACTTTCCGGAAATTCTAAAGTGTCTATTAATATCTCAACATTGCCACTAATTATTTCTTGAGCCTTGCCTTGCTGAATAATAATTTGAGCTTCTAAATCTATGATATAATAATTCTTGTAATCCCATTTAAGATGCTTTGTTACAGGTAGCCAAATTTTTAGTTGTTGGCAGTCAGGATATTGAACAAATTGCGCTTTGAGTAATCCAGCTTTATTGCTCAATAATCCTTTGTTTTCTATTGATTTTATCTCTATAGGTCCATTGTGCTTTGACATTGAATTGGTTTTTATTATATATTTAACTGTTTATGATAAGTTTAGTCAATTTGGTTTCAAGAATTTGGATTGCTTGTGTATAGTTCATTTAAGCTATTTAAGATTCAATATTCTTTTAGAAATTGTTCTGCAGCGGCTCTGTACTTAAGCCAAACGGGCATGTAAACTGGCAATGGTTCTATTGTAAGCACATCATATAACGAATTCATTAAGGGTTTTAACTCTCCTGAGAATTGTTTGAATTGTGAGCTTAATACATTGCATAGGTCATCCACTTGTAGGGTGCTCAAATATTCCAATTCAGAAGAAGAGTTGTTGAATCTATACTTTAAATTATCAATTATGACAGTTATGGCGTGTTTCATAGGTTTTACAAACAGTTCAGGGTTTTTGACCTTGTGGTTTTTCATAAAATGGATGACCCATCTGTAGTCTCCATTGACCTGGTATTGGTTTAGTTCTTCAATCAATGCAGAGTCAAGGTTTGCTACCAGCTTAAGTTTTGTACTTATCTCATTTGAAATTCTTGGATCATCATATTTATAAAGATAGTATAGTAGAATTCCAACATCATCTGTTGATTTTATATGCATCAAATCTGAATTCAAATTTTTTTCTGAGACAGCTTTGTCTTTAAGGAGAAATGCTGCAAGTTGGTTATTATTTATTATTTTCAAACACAGTCCAATAGCAACTGCTGTAATTAAAGGGACTTTGTAAATTAATGGAGAAATGCTTTTTAGATCCTCAATAAAAATAAAAAAAGTACAGGGCACCAAAAAACACAATGGCAACCAAAATGCACCATATTGCATAATTATTTTTCCAAGTCCATTTAATGTCGAATTGTCATGGAAATCAAGATGAAATGAGCTAATGTAAACAATGCCAAAGAAGATGAAAAAGAATCCAAATATCAGAATACCAATTTTTAAGGGGGCGGAATCTGAGATCCAATTGAATTTTTCATTTTGCGCCAAACTGAATGTGAGTGCCAGGCTGGATAAGACGAAGGCTGCTAAAACAACAAATACTATCATTCCCCAGCCCATCATTTGATCTCCGGTGCCTTTAGGTCTGTAGATATTTATCCCGCACAGAGCAAGGTAAGAAAATAATGTCAGTATGTAGAAATACTTACTCATATTAAATTGATTTTAATAGCCATTGTTCCCCTTTTTGAATGACTCGGTCTATTGCATTTTGTATTTGATTGGTTTCGCCATTTGTTCGAGTTTTCAAATTTTAATTTTATGATTTGTAAAGTAACAACATGTTGGGTCTACATATTTTTTTGTTTTTCTGAGATTGTGAGCTTTCTATATTGTAAATTGATTTACCTTTATGTTTTGTAAGGGCCTTTGCATAAATTAATTCTCTCATGTATTAACGATTTGTAGTGATTCATTTTTCTTCATCATAAAAGTCGAATCTTAATTTAAAAGATATTTGAGTCTATTAAAAAATCAAATTTCCATCTAAAGAACATGATTACCCAATTATACGAACTGTGTGCTCATTTTGAAAGTCAGTTTAGCTGATAATAAACACAACATATTTTCCAAATGAACTAGAATAAAATCAGTAAAATCCTCCGTTGAATATTCCAAAGAGACAGGTCTAAAAATCCTGTGCCCGATGATTCTAATCCATTTTATTGACAGATTAGGGCGAAGAATTTTGTGTAAAAAGGGAACTAATTCCATTTTCCGCCAGAAGAAATGATCAAAAATATTGCCCATATTGAATACATTAAAATCGCAACAATTGGAAAATAGAAAAATGCTTTGCTAATGGTATTATGGGAATGACCGTTGGTGTATTTGTATCCAAGCCAGAAAAGGAATCCGAAGATAAGGGCAAGAATTAAGTACATGACCGGCATTCTTGCACTTTCAAAATGTCCTAATTTTTGATTTGCAAAATAGATAAAAGTGTGCATAAAACACATATAGCCGGAGTATAAGCTGATAACTCCATATAAACCCATAAGTATTGTAGATAGTATCTTCATTTTAATTTGGTTCTTTTAAGGAAATGTAATCAATAAACCATTTGTTTTTAATCTTTGAAAGTTCAAAAGAATAAGTCCAGCCTAATTTTGGAAAAGTGACCTCAATCACTGCAGTTTTATTTTTTATTTCCTGGGAACTGAATTGAAGCTTGCCCAAATCCTGAAATACGATTTCGGGTTCTTGAGTATGCAAGACCAAATCAAAATCAAATCCTTCCGGAGGACCTTCATTTTGTGGAGATATAATAAACTTTTCACCCTGTGACCGAAAATAGTCAGCCCAAAGTCGGACATATTCGCTCGAGATAAATCCTGATTTTTTTAGGGCTTTAAGGTATTTCGAACAAGAAACTGTGTCCACAATATAATTCCCTGCCGAATCTTTAGCGGTCAAATTGTATTCATACAGCTTAAAAATATTGGCTTTGTACCATTGCAAAAAGCCATTGATGGTTTGTTTGATTTCTTGAGGTATAGCAGGTTTTTTGTTGGAGGTCTTGCCTGAATTATTTTGGGAAACGACTGCCATTGGATTAAGCATTATAAAGGCAAATAGAAAACAGCTTATAATACATCCTATGTTATTTGTTACTTTTTTCAATTTCATTGGTTTGGTTTTTATGGTCGCTGGAGAAAAAAACAGAGGTTTGAGATGGGTATGAAAAATGATTTAACTCACAAAGATTGTAAATATTTATTAATTATTTAGCTATATCACATCTGTCCAAAATAAATAAAAAATGGACACTGTAAAAATTTCCCTAAATTAGGGCTTCAAATAAATAAAAACAATGTCCAAAGTAAAGGTAAGTCTATTTTCGTAATTATTGTCACTTATTGATAGAGGTATTTTTTCCAAAGTTGTACGGCAGCATAGTTCTGATAAACTTAGTAAGGGAATTTTTACCTGGACTCATTTAGTTTCGATGATATTTATGCATATGTCTGGTTCTCAATCAATCCGAGACATACACACTGGTCTATTAAGTGCAACAGGAAAGTTGTCTCATTTAGGAATTACTAAGACTCTGAGTAAATCATCTATAAGTTGTTTGAATGTTTTCTTTGTAACGAGGTTACAATCAAATGCAGTTATTAAAATTGTTGCACAATACCTGACGGATAAAAAACACGAGCACATTCTAAATGATGTAGAAATCAAGCTCACAGACTTTTATAGTTCGCAAAATTATCCAAAAGAACTATGTATCGTAAAAGTCTATGATAAGCTCAATAATCAAGAAATTATACTCCTTACCAATAATGCCAATTGAAGTAAAATTTTTGAAATAAAACGTATCCGTACAACAAACAGCATCTTGCATAAGCAATGCAGGGCAAATACCTTTGCAAAAAAGGAAGAATGGATTTCAAAGAATTGCAAAGCAGAATTAAAGCAAGTGGTAAAAAGTTAGGCCAATTTTTTAAAAGAAGCGGGCATGCTCATCCATCAGTATTATTGCCTCAAGAGTAAAACCGATCAAACTAAAAATAAATACACTTATGATTTTGTACAAATGAAAGAGTGCGACAAAACTCTTTATGGCGAGCTGACAAGTTTTAAATTTGGTTAAAAAGTTGATGAGTACTAACAGGCTGAAGATATGACAGAAGATATGAAGTACATAGGTAGATTTGTAAAGGAAGAATTAGAGTACACACCGGGAGTCATGCATGTAAATCGCATTGAACGACCAAAATATGTTGATAATAAAACAACAAAAAATATCATAGCTCCAATGCCAAACCTCCCAGGAGATAAAAGCTTTGTTGGGCCAATAATGATGAGCGACATGATCATCAAGAAATATGTTGACCCCTTACCGCTCTATAGACAAATTCAAGTGATCAATAGAAATCATCAAATAGATTTGTCCGGGTTATGATGTACTCATTTATTGGAACCTGTAAATTAACCGGTATAAACCCAATGCCTTGGTTATATGACGTATTCCTTAGAATCAATGATCATCCAATTAATAAAATAGAGGACCTACTTCCCAAAAATTGGTCGCCTTTAGTCAATTTATAGTCTGATGCTTTTGCTTGGACGGATACTCTAATCCCATAGCTTAAGCTTGTCTTCGTATTAGAACTAAATCCTGCAATCCATCTGTTTTTCTGTGGGAAGGCTTGAAAGCTATTAAGAAATCCTGTGCTGGGTTGGGCAATAGTTAGCGTGTAGGATGCAATAAGGCACAGTAGAATCAATGGATGTATTATTTTCATTTTGAAAAATCTGTTAACAAATATAAGAATTTTTTATGAAAAAATAGTTCTTATGCTCATTTGTCCTATAAAATGAATTCATGAATTAAATCTCGCGGGCTCAAAAGCTTTCTCACAATGAAGAAAATTACTCTCTGAGCCTGTGATTTTTTCCCAACGCAAAGTATAAATTGAACTTGGGAAACATCCTTGAATAATTGAGAAATAAAAATCCATAATCTATTGCTAACCGCTTGTACTCGTACCGTATTGCTGCTGTGGGCATGTGGATATTAAGCCCGTATTCTCTTTTGTATTGATCTGACTTTTGGAAATAATATTCCAGTAGCAACGAACTTCTTTTATTAAATTTTATCTCAGATTTTAACTCTAAATAGATATTGCTTATTTTATTTTTAAGATATAACTCATTTATGTACAAGGAACTATTGGTGGCGAATAAAGTAACAATATCATCTAACCAAATAAAATTCACCCAATCTGAAAAACTAGCATATCCTAATCCTGCACCTAAAGTGAATCTGCCTTTTTTATACTCATAAGAGGTTAATCCATTGATATATTCGGCATTATAATCTTTGAGCTTTAAATATCTCAAGGGCATAATGGTGAAAACAGCAGTAATTTGATGATTTTTTGTAATTGCAATTTTATACTTTGTCAAAAATTCTAATTCTATGTTATAAATGGCAAGAGGAATAGCTAATGAAACTAGAAAATTGTCCTTTATTCCATAAGAAACAGATGTTTTAATATTAGAACTAAATCCTGCAATCCATCTGTTTTTCTGCGGGAAGGCTTGAAAGCTATTAAGAAATCCTGTGCTGGGTTGGGCAATAGTATGAGTGTAGGATGCAATAAGGCATACTAGGATCAGAGGATGTATTATTTTCATTTTGAAAAATCTGTTGACAAATATAAAAACTTTTTATGAAAAAATAGTTCTTATGCTCATTTGTCCAGTAAAATTAATTCATGAATTAGATCTCCTGGGCTCAAAAGCTTTCTCACAATGAAGAAAATTACTCTCTGAACCTGTGATTTTTACCAAATGCAAAGTATAGATTGAACTTGGGAAACATCCTTGAATAATTGAGAAATAAAAATCCATAATCTATTGCAAACCTCTTGTACTCGTACCGTATTGCTGCCGACGGCATGTGGATATGAAGCCCGTATTCACTTTTGTATTGATCTGACTTTTGGAAATAATATTCGATCAGTAATTGATTCCTTTTACTAAGCCGGGTTGAATAATGAACCATGAAATAGGGATTTTTTTCAGGGGGATTAAATCGTTCTCCGAGAATCCCCAATGACACATCTGCAAAAATTGCAAGAAACTCATCCAATATTATATTATTTATCCAATAACCATATCTTGCATATCCAATACCTAAACAAAATTGATGAT
>DEQQ01000017.1 GCA_002360455.1 Saprospiraceae bacterium UBA3362 | reverse complement strand
CCACCTTCCAATACATCATCTGCTTTAACTGTTGCAAAACAGCTATCATTTAATGATACTTGTATGTCGTCATTGCATACCAATTGTTTTGTAGCGTTTGCAAAGGCATTTACACACACATCAAATTGGCAGGTAGCTACGTTGCCCGCTGCATCTCTGGCTTCATAACATATTCTTGTACATCCTACAGGGAAGAAACATCCCGGACCGTATGGAGCTCCACAGGTCTGCGTAATTCTCACTCTGTTTGATGTTGCTACTGCATATCCTACCAATCCGATCCAGTTGGTATTTCCAAATCCGAATGATGAGTTTATGAACGGTGCTGTAAATAATCCTCCTGTGTACGTCGCCGCATTAACAGGTGTATTTACGTTTGCATCTCCAAATACTCCCGTGGTACAGTCTCCGAATATGGATAAATATGCACTACCCGTACCCGGTGCATGAATATATACACCTCTTGTCTCCCCTGCTGCCATGGTCAAACATCCTAATTTGGTAGAGTCTACCAATATTGGTGAACATTTCTTCAATGTATCGTATGCTGTAGCTGTTACTAAGTTGAAAGTATCTTTTGGTCCGTTAAATCCGGCTCTTCTTGCCACTCTTGATGCACATAGAGTCCAAGCTCCAGGTGTAGCTTGTACTGTTGCGTGACCTCCTGGGGTTGTCTTATAATAAATATTGTGTGTAACGTTTGCAAAAGACAACCAGCCCACTTCTTGTAAGTTAAGCTGTCCTCCTGAGGTATTCACCAAATCAAACATTACTCCCCAGGCTCCGGCTCCTCCTGTGATTTGCCATGCAGCATTGGTTCTACAGATATTCGTTACTCGGTTGATTGCCCCAAAGTATTGTCCGGCAGGACAGTTGTCCATTGCCATAAACACAGGAGCATTCCATGATACTTCACACTCTCCGGGTCCGGCGTTTAGCGTAATTGTATTGGTTGGACAAGAAGGCATGAATACCGGTGGTATATTATCTGTTACCGCATACTCTTGTGTAACTGTCATTTCCTCACAAGTTAATTTATTAAATGCAGTCCAGGTGTATATATATTTACCATTTGGCAATTGAATTCTATCTCCCTCTTTTTTACCTTCCGTTGTAAGAGTTTTAATGTTTGATTGTGGAATTGATAATTTAATATCTACCCAATTTTCAGCACAATGAGGATAACCCGAACTTGAAGCAATTAATGAATTTGGAAGTAGTCGCCATCTTAGGCCACCGCTAATTTGTGAGTTAAAATCACAAAATCTCATAGTGCAAACAGACTGCACCATCTCACAATCAGCTCCACCTACCCTACAAATTACTCGACCGTTTTCATCTACCAAAACAAGATCTTCAAAAGGACGTGAACTCAAGTCGCCTATAGCATTCATGGTAATGGTAACATCGGCACAACCTGCCTCAGGAACATTATCAAAATGAATTGGAGTCTCAGCTAAATGCTCATCAGTGGGAGAAAAAAACTTGAAAATAAGATCAAACTTCTTCTGCAATTCAACCGGAGCGGCTTTTGGGTCCGGAATACATGCACATTCAGGAACCGATAATGCCGGTTCTCTCAAAATAAAATCTAATTCACAACTTCCCTGACCATGGTCTATAGCCTCTGGCGGAACCGGAATAAATTCACATGGTTGAGCTTGTATTGCGAAAGCAACACATAAAATCAACAAAGTAAAAAAATTTTTCATACTAAACTAGTTTGAGTTTGGATATAAAGCTTCGTAATTAAACTAAATTTCAATTTTTGTTTAAAAAAAACCAATTTAAACACCCAAACCAGATTGCTAGGATTATTAACAGAAGCATTTAAAACAGCATCTCAACTTGAAGTATATTTCAATATGAGATAACTAATTTAAATATTAAATACTGTTAACCAACAAATTATAGAATTTGATTGCTTCGTCAAATTCATTTCATTTGAGATTTGGTTTGCTTAAATAAATCTTTTCGAAGTCAAAGGTACGAAACCATTACATATTTGCAAAATATTTATTGATAATTTTTTAATATTTCTTCTCTCGACACCCCTATCAGCCATTAAATAATTGATTATAAGAATATTATGTATTACTATCTAATTTATTGGGAAATTTGATTCTTACATTATATTAAATTAAAATCTTATACATATACAATTGACAATATCTAAATTATAAGTATATTTAAAAGTATATATGTCATCAATTTAAAAGTCCAATTTTTTTTATTAGCTTTGAGCAACGTTTTATGTCTTTTAATTATCTACAAAGATAGAGTCAATTTTTAACTCCTTTTTGGCTGTTAATCTCTATATTCGGATGTCTACAAAAATAACCGATTCTTTCCGATAGCTAACAAAGGACTAAAACTACCAAAATGTGTAATTTTTTCTAAACAATGCAACAAAAATGAAATTCACACCATTCTCCCGAAGGATTTTATTACTAGTATGTTTTTGGATCATCAATATTCAAATTTCAAGCTCTCAAGAATGCAGTATAAGTAATATTAAATTTGAAAGAACATTTTGCGATACCAATTATCGTTTCAATCTGTTTATAAAATTTGAATATAAAAATACCGGAGAATGTTTTAAAGCCTTTTGGAATGATTCACTCATAGGTGAATATAGATACAGCCAATTGCCTTTGAAAATAGAAAACCTAAAAGCTGATTGTAAAACTGAATATAAAATTCAAATAAAAGATTGCCATAATGAGAACTGTACATTAGTTAAAGAATTTGATCGATTTTGTTGCGAGAGTGATTGTTCTATTACTGAACCAAAATATGAAGTTTCAAAATGTGACAGTTCCAATCAATTTTTTGCGTGGATCAATTTTAAGCATCAAGGACCTTCCAATTGTTTTACTGTTTATCAAAACTCGAATAAAATTGGCAATTATAAATATACAGATCTTCCTATTAAACTGGGGCCTTTTAATGGCGATTGCACTACCGAATACAAATTATCTGTGAGAGATTGTCATATTGACTCTTGTTCTTATTTATTTAATCTCGGTAAAATCTGTTGCGAACAAAAAGATTGCAAACTTTCTGAACCTAAAATGGAAAAATCGGATTGTGACGATCAGGGCAATTTTTATGTCTTTATCAAGTTTGCTCATCAGGGTGCAGGCGATTGTTTTAGACTCAGAGGAAATGGTCATGATTATGGCGAATTTAAATATTCTCAACTGCCTATAAAAATCGGACCTTTAAAAGGTGATTGTACTACTGCTTATGAGTTCATTGCCATCGACTGTCACAATGAACTTTGTAGATTGGAATTTAATCTCGGCAAAGTCTGTTGCGAACAAAAAGATTGCAAACTTTCTGAACCTAAAATGGAAAAATCGGATTGTGACGATCAGGGCAATTTTTATGTCTTTATTAAGTTTGCTCATCAGGGTGCAGGCGATTGTTTTAGACTAAGAGGAAATGGTCATGATTATGGCGAATTTAAATATTCTCAACTGCCTATAAAAATCGGACCTTTAAAAGGTGATTGTACTACTGCTTATGAGTTCATTGCCATCGACTGTCACAATGAACTTTGTAGATTGGAATTTAATCTCGGCAAAGTCTGTTGCGAACAAAAAGATTGCAAACTTTCTGAACCTAAAATGGAAAAATCGGATTGTGACGATCAGGGCAATTTTTATGTCTTTATTAAGTTTGCTCATCAGGGTGCGGGCGATTGTTTTAGACTAAGAGGAAATGGTCACGATTATGGTGAGTTTAAATATTCTCAACTGCCTATAAAAATCGGACCTTTAAAAGGTG
>DEQQ01000035.1 GCA_002360455.1 Saprospiraceae bacterium UBA3362 | reverse complement strand
ACTTAAGGCTGCATTTCCTATGGATGAGCAGTTTCTAGAAGTGTGCAAACCTTTAAATCCCTGGCTTAGGGCAGTAACATCAGAAAAACCTGAAGATTGGATATGACAGCTACCGCAAGAAATTGTATTGCTGATAGATAATTTTTTGTCATAAAATAAAACTCTTCCCAGTCTCGCTCCTTCATTTTTTACAATAGGATTGAACTGTCCGGCTTCAGGAGTAGAAGCACCAAAGCCTATACTTCCTTTAAAAAATATATTTTCTGCATTACTACCGAAATGTTGAGGAATTTTGATTCCAATGTAATCTTCCGTTTGATCAGATAGCTTGGGTATTTTTTCAGCTTCAGGAGTAGTTGAGGGCAGTTTATCGCATGAACTAATGATCATGGCAGCGCAAAACCCTTGAAATAATAATCTCATGTACATTTTCATAGTTTATAAAATTTAGTTTTTAATAGAATTCATTACTAAGATATGACTTATAGTCCAAAATTCCAAAAAATCTTTAAATTTTAACATTTTCAAAAGAAAATCGAACTTGTCAACGGTTGTCAAATAAACGCCAGAAAATGCTGTTTATTTTATGGTTGGCTCAATTTATAAATCAGTGATTAAGCTCCGGATAAAGTGGAAAATCGTAAACATAGTCGTTGATTTCCTGTCTTATTCTTCCTATTTCAGACTCATTGTTTCTGCTCTTGATAAGTTGATCTATCCAGTGCGCTACTTTGACAAACTGCTCCGGTCCAAATCCTCTTGAGGTCATAGCGGCTGTTCCTAATCGGATGCCGGAGGTCGTCATTGCCGGCATGGGATCGTTTGGAATCATATTTTTATTAGTTGTAATATCCGCTTTTATAAGCAGCTCTTCTGCTTCTTTTCCTGTTATTCCTTTATTTTGCAGATCTACTAAAAACAAATGATTGTCGGACCCACCGGAAACAATGCGATAATCCATGTCCAAGAAGGCAGCTACCCAAGCTTTGGTATTCTCAATAATATTGGATGTGTAAACTCCAAAGGAATCATCCAATGCTTCTCCAAACGCTACTGCCTTGGCGGCTATAACATGTTCTAGAGGTCCGCCCTGAATGCCGGGAAACACAGCACTGTTCAAAATAGCAGACATCATTATTGGATTGCCTTTTTTATCTTTTTTGCCTATTGGATTTGGGTAATCTTTTCCCATCAGAATGACACCACCACGTGGACCTCTTAGAGTCTTATGTGTGGTAGATGATATGATATGGCAATGCGGCACCGGATTTGTCAGTTTTGATTTGGCAATTAGACCTGCAGGATGAGCAATGTCTGCCCATAATGTCGCATTGACTTCATCGGCTACTCTTCTAAACCATTCGTAATTCCAATCACGAGAATAGGCCGAAGCTCCACAAATAATCAATTTTGGTTTGTGTTGATGGGCCAATGCTTCCATTTGATCATAATCTATCAGTCCTGTGTCGGGATGCAGACCGTAGGACACCACCTTATAATAACGCCCACTTATATTGACCGGTGAACCATGGGTAAGATGGCCTCCGTGTGCTAGATCCAAGCCCATAATGGTATCCCCCGGCTGAAGCAATGCCAATTGAATTGCAAGATTGGCCTGTGCTCCCGAATGAGGTTGGACATTGGCATATTCGGCGCCAAACAATTCTTTCAGCCTTTTGATGGCCAAGGTTTCTATTTCATCGACCACCTCACATCCTCCATAATACCTTTTTCCCGGATATCCCTCTGCATACTTGTTTGTAAGCCAAGATCCCATTGTTTGAATAACCTGAAGGGAGGCAAAATTTTCGGAAGCAATGAGCTCCAAACCTCGACGTTGTCTGGAAAGCTCGGCTTGCATTAGATGATAAACCACCTGATCTGTCATAAACCATTTTTTTGAAGGCTACAAATATAAACTGAACCCGGCTAAATTATAAGAATAAAAATCAAACTGCTATTGAATTGATTGCTTGTTTGCTTCATAGGAAACTAATGCTCTCTTGTAATATCCCATTTCCTTAATTGATCCGTATCAAAAAAAAACGATCCGTTTTTGGACGGATCGTTTTTTTATAAACATTAGAATAGCTCAGGATTACTTCACTACAGTGAATGCAGTTTTTGTAAATCCTTTGTCTGTTTGAACTCTTAAGATATATTGACCATTTGGTAATTCAGATACATCAAACTTTGGAGCAAATTGCTTACCGCTGTTTGGTTCTCTCATTGTAGTAAGTACTCTACCGTTGATATCTATAACTGAATAAGTCACTTTTTTAGACTCTTGAGCTAGAGTTAAATTAGCTCTTAGCTCTGTAGTTACAGGATTGGAAATAAGCTCCAATTTTGCATCAGCTTCAGACAAAACATCTTTAGTATTAACAACCGGGCCTAATTGAAGACCTGTTGCCAAAGCTCCCCAGAAGATTCCATTGTATCCCATGTAAGGCTCAAGTCCATTATCATTGAATAACCCTGCTGACTCAAAGTCTAAAGCACCGGAAGTAGGAGCTGTTGTTGTTTGTAAATAAGGATATGCATCCCAATCTAAGGCTTCTAACTCCTCGCGAACTTGGAAGTTTCCACCGTAATCGAATTGAGTATCAAATCCAAAGAACACTGTCGCAGAACCTACATATTTTACTGAAGCTAAGAACAATGAACCGTCATCAGGAATAACATAATGAGGTTCTGTGCCAACAAAGTTTTCAAGATTTAATCTTAAAACTGTAGAAGTTCCTGTAAAGTTAGAAGGGAATTGATATGTAGCAGCAGAAACTAACTCAATTTCGTCATTTGTGATATCGCCGTCTGTGTTTAGGTCATTCCACTTATAAACATAAGCCTCGATCGGAATATCTGCCAAAGAAGGAGCATTGGTCACCAAGCTGAATACCATGGTGTCAATGCTAATTCCAGTTCCATGAGGAATTCTAAATGGAGCGAAAATCTCGTAGTATCCTGTAGGAGATCCCGGAGCAAAAGATGTTGTAACTACCGGAGTATTGTTTGCCAAATTCCATTTTCCTTTGCAAAATGTGTTAGGGCTTACATAGAATGAAGTACTTGCAGAATTGTCATAGTTCAATGCAGTTTCTGTAAAATCAGAAGAAACATTATAGTTCATATTATAAGCACCTATACCTTTGTTTACGCTAGAGAAGTCAAGATCACCAATAAAAAGACCTGCTGTAGAATCTGGTTCAATACCGGTGGTCAAAGGATCAGAAGACTTGTCATAAATTACAGATCCACTTGGCATGTGAGTTATTTTTACAGAAGCTTTAGCATTTGAAGCTGCATTCTTACCATCATTTATAGCCAAAGCACCGGTTAAAATGATATAATCATTAGCAGATTTTACCTGTTCTACCGGAATGGTACCTACAGGAGGTTGAATGATTCTTTCAACATTATTGATTCTTAAGTCCACATCTGCTTTTGGCACAGGACCTAAGCAGAACTTAACTTGAGTTCCTGCTCTTAATGCGGCTCTAATTTTCAAGCCATCTTCCATACTGATACCAATACAAGGGATAGTGATTTGACCGGCTACTCCGGCATTGGCCACACCCATTGCTCTAGGTCCACCAGCTACGTTATTGTGGACAATAACAGCAATTGCACCGGCGTTTTGAGCATTCAAACATTTTTCATCAAAATTACAAGATCCTCTTGCGATGATAGCAATTTTTCCTGAAAGACTAGCTCCATTGGTAATAGGGCGTGCATTGCATGCTAAACTGTCTATTGCCAGAACAGAAGCTTCGCAAATTTGAGGAGAAAGTTCACCTCCAAAACCTGCTTTTAAAAAGTTGTACACTCCGGCCAAGTTTGCCGGCTCAGTTACTTCCAAAACTATTTTGTCTTGAGCAGAGATCATTCCACTCATAAATAGAGAGAAGCATAAAAGTAAAAGTCTATTCATAATTGTTTAAATTTTTAAAATTAACGTTTAAAGTTAGGCAAAAACATAGCCACAAGTCGATTTTTTATAGATATTAATTTCAATAATGTTTAAATTATTAAATTTGAGTTTATTATGATTTAATAAAAAATTAATTTTTTTTATCGCTTTCTCCGAAATTTGCCTGTCTCAGAAGCGATAATCTACTTCTTGAACTGCTCCATAAATTCTTTAAGAAGCCCATCAAAAATTTTCCCGATTTCTCTTTTGGATCCATCTGATCTAGATAAACTTTAGAATCTTCCTTTATTTTGACCTTAAGTTCCTCCATGGTATAGCATTTTTCAATCCATAAATCCTGATTTTTATCTATGCTTGGAACAGAGCAGGTTTGAATCAATCTCTCAAGGATAAAATCCAAACTCGCCCACGGAAATGTCCCTCCCGACTGAGTTTCTTGAGCCAAAAACAGGTCTCTATAGAAACTGTTTTGAGGCCAAAGTGAAGGGCACAAACCGTGGTAAATGATTTGTATTTCTAAACCCTCAGCCTCAGCTCTGAACAAAGCCAATACTGCTTGATAAATAGACTCATGGAAGTCTGTCCAGAAGTAAGGATCTCCCACTGCATCAATTGCAAGTTGAGTTGGATTTACAGATCGAGATAAGCTGATGCAATCTGCAAAATAAATCAGTCTTTTAA
This sequence comes from Saprospiraceae bacterium UBA3362, assembly GCA_002360455.1. Classification (GTDB taxonomy): domain Bacteria; phylum Bacteroidota; class Bacteroidia; order Chitinophagales; family Saprospiraceae; genus Vicinibacter. The sequence continues at coordinate 24,942 of DEQQ01000035.1, read as the reverse complement.
GGCCATAATGCAAACATTGATCTGCAAGGTCTGAGATCTGAATCCCATTGATTTCGACCAGGTGAATCAGATCCAAATCTCTACTCTGTGCGGATTCCATCACAACGATGTAATCTTTTCCGGGCAAATTGGATTCCGGACTTTCTATGCAGGCGCTGACGGTGGAAAAATGAACGTCAAAATTAGCTTCCAGATTGGATTTTAGCTTGTTTTTAACTGAACCGGATGGATGTAAAATCAGTATTTTGGGTAAGTTGGTGTTCATGTTATTGTTTAAGTTGCAATGTATATTCTGCAACGGCTTTAATCTGATTTTTACTCAAGGTGTTTTCAAATGAGCTCATAATATTTCGTCCTTTGGTAATAACCAAAATGCGTTCATCCAAATTGAGCTCTGAGGTCCTGAGATCTTTGGCTCCATTGGTCATAAGACTTCCATCGATTCCGTGACAACTCACACAATACGATTTGAAAATTGTCTTTCCGTTAAGGGATTGGTCTCCTGCCGGTTGACCCGAGTTGCATGAAATAAAAAGAATATATAAAAAAAACGCTAAACCTGTCTTCATCATTTTTCGACCCCTGCTAAATTATGGATTTAGTTAAAGCAATGCAAATGTATTATCGAAACCCAATGAAATTAAACTTTTTATGCAGAAAATAGTTTAAAACGCACTGTTTATGGTCAAAACAGGGTATAATTTCAGCTCAATGGCAAATGATAGGCAATGCGTTTTTAGAATTAAACAATGTCATCATGTCATTCAAACAATCCAATAATATGAAGCGTGTTTTCTTTCTAATTCTTTTGTTTAGTAAGCTAGGTGTTGCATTTGCTCAATCCGATTTTAATCTGGAACAAGCCGTACAATATGCCGTAAAACACAGTAATCAGCTGGCTCTTCAAAAGTTAAATCTGACTGATGCAGAAGGGCAGATCAAAGAATATTATGCAATAGGTATGCCCAAGCTTAATGCTAAAGTATCCTATAATTATTTTATTGATGTTCCTACCTCGATTTTACCTGATTTTATCAGTCCTTCTATCTATGGTATTTTATTCAAAGAAAATTTATTGCCGGCTCGAGATATCAATTTTGGTTCAGGTGTTCCTGTCCAATTTGGAACAAAGAATAATTTGTCTGCGAGTTTAGAATTTAATACATTGTTGTTTGACGGAAGTTTTATTGTGGGGCTCAAAGCTCAACAGATGTATAAGGATTTACTGATCAAACAAGTGAATCAATCAGAGGCAGAAGTACGATATCAAGTGAGCAAAGCTTACATGTCGGCATTGGTGTTGGAGGAAACACAAAAAACACTAAATAAAAATAAAAGCAATCTCGAAAAAGTATTTCAGGAATTGACTGAAATTAATAAAGCCGGATTTATAGAGAAACTGGATGTTGACCGAATTGAGTTATCACTTCAATTGCTTAATACAGAATTGGACAAGCTGAATAGATTGAGTGAGGTCACAAAAAACGTTCTCAAATTTCAAATGAATTATCCTGTAGATCAATCGATAAATCTTACAGAACAACTGAATGATTTGATTCAAAAATCTTATGTTGATCTTTTGGATTCCAATCTAAAACTTAGTGTAAAAAACAGACCTGAATTTCAGGTAATAGATCAGGGCAGATTGTTGGCAGAAATCAATGTTAAAAGATATAAAGTTTCTTATTTTCCTTCTTTGTTTGGGTTTGCATCACATCAGCAATCCTTGTTAAGAAATAATTTATTTGATTCTAAAGACAATAAATGGTTTCCTACTACAGTGGTGGGACTTGGAATGAATGCGCCAATATTTGATGGTTTTGATAGAAAAGCCAAAATAGCCAGAGCTAAAGTATTATTGGATAAAACTAATATTCAAATGTCAGAATTTGAGCGCGGTGTAGAGCTTGAATATCTAAATGCAAAAACACAGTATCTCAATGCTTTGAATAGTCTAGAATCCGGTAAAAAATCGCTTGCTCTTGCAGAACGAATCTACGAGACCAGCAAAATAAAATTTAGAGAGGGTGTGGGCTCAAGTATTGAAATTACGCAATCTGAACGCGATGTGTACCAAGCTCAAGCCAAGCTTACTGAGGCTCAATTTGCAGTAATTAATGCAAAAATAGATTTGGATAAGGCTTTAGGAAAACTGTAATTTTTTTGTAGTACTTTTACAGTAATTGGCATGAGGAGGCCGGAGTGCGCTCACAAAGTGAGCGGTGCGAAGCACGGAGCAAAGCGAACCACGCAGGACTCCGACCCTGCAGAGCAGGGGCATGCCCAAATAAAACTATTTCAATGTTATGAATTTGAATCAACTCAGAGAGGATTACAAACAAAATAGCTTGTCAGAAACAGAGGTTCCCAAAGAACCTTTTGAGCTCTTTAGGAATTGGTTTGAGCAGGCCATGAAATCTCAGATCAAAGATGTGAATGCGATGACGCTTGCTACCGCAGGTCTTGATGGAAGGCCAAGTGCGAGGACTGTTTTGTTGAAAGAAATTGCTCATGGAGGATTTGTTTTTTTTACAAATTATCAGAGTAAAAAATCGCAAGAATTGTTGAGTAATCCTCATGCAGCTTTATTGTTTTTTTGGAATGATTTAGAAAGACAGATTCGAATCGAAGGGAGTGTAGAAAAAATAAATGTGGCGGAATCAGAAACATATTTTAATTCGAGGCCTGAACTCAGCAAGGCAGGAGCCATTGTGTCTCCGCAAAGTCAAAAAATTCCCAACCGACTTTTTTTGGAAGAAAAATTGAAAACTTTATTAGACTCAAATTCTGAGTTGCGAATGCCAAACCATTGGGGTGGATTTTGTTTGATTCCAAGCTATATAGAATTTTGGCAGGGAAGGCCGGGAAGGTTGCATGATCGGATTGTCTATGAAAAAATCGATGCTCAATCTTGGAGCATCTTTAGACTAGCACCCTAATTAAAAATTTATAGAATGCAGAAAATCGTTGTAGGAATATCGGGCTCCAGCGGAAGTATTTATGCCAAAGTTTTGTTGGAGGATTTAAAATCCATAACCAATCTCGAAGTAGGAATTACGATGAGTAAAAATGCTTTGATCAATTGGGAGTTGGAAAATCCCGGAGTAGATATAATGTCCTATGGTTTTCACGTATTCCAATCTCAAGATTTTAATGCGCCATTTGCTTCCGGCTCAGCGTCGTATGATGCGATGATAGTCTGCCCTTGTTCTGCGGGAACGATGGCAAGAATAGCTCATGGTATAAGCAATGATCTTATGACAAGAGCAGCCGATGTCATGTTGAAGGAAAGGAAAAAATTGATTTTGGTATTACGAGAAACTCCACTCAACTTGATTCATATCAAAAACATGGAGAGTATTTGTATGGCGGGTGGAGTTGTTTGTCCTGCTATTCCATCATTTTATTCGCATCCACAGTCTTTAGAAGATTTAGCTAGAACGGTGAGTCATCGAGCGATGAAGCTTGCAGGTCTTACTATAAACTCGTATGAGTGGAGCGGAGCTAAGAAGAATTAATTAGATTTGCGACAGATTCGAATCGATTGAAAATTGCTTTTAATGCTCGGTTTCTTTTGTACCAACGTTTGGAAGGACTTGGATGGTATAGTTTTCAGATTATTAAACGTATCGTGGAATCACAGCCTGAACACGACTATTACTTTTTGTTTGATCGTGAGCCCCACAAAGAATTTTTGTTTCATCCTTCAATAAAACCCATTGTAGTCAGACCTCAGGCCAGACATCCATTCCTTTGGTATTTATGGTTCGAATGGTCTGTGCCCGGAATTTTAAAACAATATGAAATAGATTTGTTTTTGAGCCCGGACGGGTTTTGCTCATTGAAAGCAGAATGTCCACAAATCATGATTGTCCATGACCTCGCTCATGAGCATTATCCTGATCAGGTTCCTTTTTTGGTGGGCAAATATTACCATTATTTTGTTCCAAAATACATTGAAAAAGCAGATTATATTTTTGCAGTGTCTCAAGCTACAAAAGACGATATCATCCGGCATTATGCTGTTCGAGAAGATAAAATCGGATTGGCCTATAATGGATGTAGAGATGAGTTTCGGCCCATCACAGAAGAATCAAAAAATGCAGTAAGAAATAAAATTACAAGCGGAAATCCATACTTTCTCTTTGTAGGTGCCATGCATCCCAGAAAAAATGTGCATGGATTGATCAAAGCATTTTCTCAAGCTAAAAAAGAATATCATCTCTCAGAACATTTAGTGCTTATAGGACGAAAGGCATGGCTGAGTGATGAAATCAAATCTGCATATGAAACTTCTGAGGTGAAAGATGAAATTCATTTTTTACCTTATCAAAACACTGATCAACTTGCTGCGATTACTGCGGCGGCGGCAGCATTGGTTATGCCTTCTTTTTTGGAAGGATTTGGAGTCCCTGTTTTGGAAGCATTGCATTGTGATGTTCCAGTGATGGTCTCCTCCACTTTTTCTTTACCTGAAGTAGGTGGACCCGGGGCAATCTTCTTTGATCCTCATTCTGTAGGTTCTATAGCCAAGGCATTAGGACAAAAAATTCTTGATAAAGAAGATCGAATCCGCATGGGTGAGGAACATAGAAAAAAATTTAGCTGGGATGATACAGCTGATTTGATCTATCAGAAAATTATAGAATTAGGCAAGAAAAAATTTTGATGACTTGTGGAAGCGATAAGTTAATTATTGAAATCAAAATAATTTTTAATACAGGAATAAATTATTTTACCTCATTTAATGTCTCCACGATTTTTTCTGTGATTTGGGTCATGGCTTTTGAGATTGGGTGATACTCTTCCAGAGGCTTCAATTATGGTCTGTTGAAAAGTCATCAGAATTGTCTATATTTTTATTGGCCATTTTATTTTCGGAGCAGCATAGATAATATAACACTTGTAGCTGCTATCCCAATCATATTGTTAAATGATTAATACAACAAATACATCATAGCAATAATACTATGTTTCAGGTATTGACTAATGAATAACTTGTCCATAACTTGTCCATAACTTTGCCATATAAATACTATTACATTTTTTATTCTACCAGAATGTCACAGATTCAGAGCCGGTGGAGATGACTATTTATTATAAAAACAAAGATAAATTGATCCGGAATACTCGAGGCCTGCATTTGTATCTTCGAAATCTAAATTTCATTGTTAATGTTTGTTTGTCAAAAGAAGATAAGAAAAGGGAGCGTTGGTGCTGTGAGCTTATAGGAGAAAAGTGATTTTTTGGACTCTGATTATTATATTTCATAGACATCGATACATTCCATTCGAAATCATAAAAAATGAAACCTCACGAATCAAAAAATTCTAAATATATTAAGATCCTACAAGAAATTTATGGTAGCAAGTACTCATATGCAGAGTTGGAAACTCTAGTTTGGGCTGGTCTGCATGAAACAGCAGCTTTTAAAGCCAAATTTGATACTCCAGAAAAAGTTAAGGATTGGGAAAATAAATATAATGAGTTGAAAACTAAATGTGTTTCTCCATGCAAAAAGTAGTATTTCTATTATTAATAAGCGGTTTGTTATTGACATGTGATAAGAAAAAGACCTCTCTTGTGGATGGATTCTATTATAGCAATTTGTTGAAGGAACTCATGGTAATCAAAGAAAATGCTAAGCATGTGGAAATATATAGCATACTTCTAAACACATCTTATCAACAGGATACGTTAAAATACCAATGCTTAGGATGCCCCAATGGAGAAACTGTCATACACTTGCAGCAATTGGATAGCTCCAATATAAAAGTTGAGGCAGATTTTGTAGAGTCAACAATAAACTCAAGGATTTTTCGGAAATTGGAAAATAATGCATTTCCTTGGGATTCTCTAAAAATCTGTACGGGCGATAGCTGTATTTTATTCTATAGCAATGTCAAATATAAAGATTATTTATATATTATGGATTCAGAATTTAATTTGACTGAAGAACTACAGTTAGTGACGAATCCTAATTTTTTATTCTACCAGAATGTCACAGATTCAGAGCCGGTGGAGATGAATATTTATTATAAAAACAAAGATAAATTGATCCGGAATACTCGAGGCCTGCATTTGTATCTTCGAAATCTAAATTTCATTGTTAATGTTTGTTTATCAAAAGAAGATGAGAAAAAGGAGCGTTGGTGTTGTGAGCTTATAGGAAAAAAGTGATTTTTCGGATTCTGAGTATAAAAGTTCATAGACTTCGATACATTCCATTCAGAATTCGAAATCATAAAAAATGAAACCTCATGAATCAAAAAATTCTAAATATATTAAGATCCTACAAGAAATTTATGGTAGCAAGTACTCATATGCAGACTTGGAAACTCTAGTTTGGGCTGGTTTGCACGAAACAGCAGCTTTTAAAGAATTAAGCGATTCTAAACGTAACCAAATTATCAATACTCAAAAATCAGTAAATGAAAAATGTGAGAAAAGTTGTCAGTAGATTTCTTTGGATTTTATTACTTTTTCAGTGCTCAAGAAAATGTGAACCAAAAATATTTATTAATTCTAATGAACGAATTGTTATCATTCAAAATGATTCTATTTTTATAGAACGTAATTATAATTTTCCATTGAAAAAAATTCCTTATAGCATTACAGTAGATTCGGACTTATTTTCTTGCCATCGAGAAGGGGAATTCTATAATATAAATCTAAACATACTGTATTCTGGAGAAAATTTGGGTTTAACTTCACCTGACACATGTGCCAGTATGTCGTATTTACTGAATTCGCCTTTATTTATTGTCAGATTTAATAATTTAAAATGGGATTCAATACAAGTAATTTATGATTATAGCCCAAATAAAAATGTTAGTATATTTAATACTAAAAGTTATTGTTTAAGAGCATTTCCCTTGACATTAGATCAAGAAGTAGAATTATTTTTTGATGACAAATATTCTTGGACAAATAGCAGAACTATATCTTTTGAAATTCCAATTTTCAAGTTAATTTACAGAGGTAAAGTTATCAAAGAGAAAGTTCCTCTCTATGTAAATTCTATTTTCTCAAATTTGAAAACGCATGCTTTTTCTAAATTTCATGATTTGGAGTAAATATAATAAAGGCACTTATTCTATGTGCCTCCTAAGTGTTAAAATTCAAAAATCAGTAAGTATTAATAATGAAAGTTTCAAGATTTTTAAATTGCAAAATAGTTCTAATCTTAAGTTGGATATTTTTTTTATTTTTTTCTATGTGCAGAGACAAAAGCACAAGAGAGAGAATAGAGGATCTTATAAATATACCGATAAGTAGAGCCTACACTATTTATGACTACAATGAAAGTAAGAGATTGACCTATTCTTTCAATGGAAAATTGTCATTAGCAAATTTTAAACCGATGGAATCACGAGCGGAACTATTGGAAAAAAAATATCATGAAATTACTTATGATTCATTAGTCTATTTTATTGAGAAAGATAGTTTAGAGACTGTTTTGAGTGACAATATATTTAGAATAGATAAAAATGAAATAATGAACAGACTAAAACCGAACGAAAGTCTGTTTTACAAAAAAAATACCTATTATAGAATTGTCATTTACCAAGATACAATATACTTTCGTCAATATGATGAAATTTTTGATTGATTTCGCATTGTATAAGACATTGTTGATTCCGGATTCAATTGCCAAGCAATTTCACTAATTAGTACAAGTCAGGGGAAGTATATATCATAGACAGTTTATAGAGGGCTTGCACTATTGACAATTCGTAATTTTGAAATGCGAAACTTCATACAACAAAGATAGAATAAATTCTCCATCCATTATTCCCCTCGCCTGAGCCGCTGGAATGGCTTGGTCTCGCCGTAGTGAAACGAAGGCGAGACGGAGCAAAGCGAACCCATGCAAGTGGCGACCCAAACGAAGTGCAGGGGCAGGCCCTACTCTGTCGTTTTCTGCAGGCTTTCTTATCCAAGATTGTGGGTGGATTTGGATGATACGGATTCTGCCTTTGAGATGTTTATTTGGTATTCTTTTTAGCTTGGATATTTTTGGGTTTTTGATGGTGGATTAGACCTACCTTTGCAGTAAGAAGTGATCTGTGGCATGGAATCCAAGGGGTGATCTTCTTCATTGAAATCCATTTCCGTTTTTTTTATTTTTAGAAAAAGAGAAAGTGAAAAAATTTGCAATAGCAATTCATGGTGGTGCGGGAACCATTCTGCGCTCTGCTATGGATGCTCAAAAAGAAAAACTGTATCAATCTGCTCTGCGAGAGGCTCTGCTTATCGGTACCGACATCCTACGTTCCAACGGCTCTGCTCTTGATGCTGTAGAGCAAACTGTCAAAAATCTTGAGGACTGCGAACTGTTTAATGCGGGACGTGGCTCGGTGTTTACCTCAGACGAGCAGCATGAGATGGATGCCTCTATCATGGAAGGTCAGGGACTGAAAGCCGGCGCTGTCTCTCTCATCAAAACGGTAAAAAATCCTGTCCAACTTGCACGGCTGGTCATGGAAAAAACGGATCATGTTTTTCTTGCCGGAGAGGGCGCGGAGCGATTTGCAAGAGAGATGCAAATGGAATCTATGCCCAAAGATTATTTTTATACCGAACAGAGATATCAACAGTTGCTGCTTGCAAGATCTTCGGACAGGGTGATCTTGGATCATGCAGACGAGCTCAAGGACAAAAAATACGGTACGGTGGGCGCTGTTGCTCTAGACCTACAGGGTCATCTTGCTGCCGCCACTTCTACAGGCGGAATGACCAACAAGCGCTACGGGCGTGTAGGAGATACTCCCATGATAGGCGCCGGAACTTATGCCAACGATGCCGGCTGCGCCATTTCGTGCACAGGCTCCGGTGAGTATTTTATAAGAATGAATGTTGCCTTCCACGTTTATGCCTTGATGGTTTACGGAAGGTTGAGCTTGGAAGAAGCCAGCCGAAAAGTAGTCATGGACCTGCTTCCCTCCATTGAGGGCGATGGTGGACTCATTGGCGTGGACAGGTCAGGCAATATCAGCCTTTGTTTCAATACAGAGGGGATGTACAGAGCTTCTTATCACTCGGACTATGGTGAGTTTGTAGGGATTTACAGAGAGTGATCCTGAGGCCGATTATTGGATCGCAAATTATCTTCGATAAAGGCCAATCCAAACATGCTCAAATTCCTCATTTTAGCTTGTTTTTTTAGCTCTATTGATTTTCAACTGATGATTCAATTCACGCCCAACTCTCCTTTCTGCCAGGGTCTCTGTAGGCTTGAATAGGAGGAACTTGAACCGAATTTTTCATTTCCGGCTTTTTTGAACTCGGCTTTTTATGAATATTGTCAGTTTTGTGTAATAAATTTGCGGCGCAAAAGAAGTTTTACAACATGGCACAACAATCAATGCCTTTTGATCTGGACATGATCAAGAGGTTCTACTCAGAGTTAAGCTCCAAAGTACAAAAAGCAAAAAAACAACTTGGCAGACCGCTTACTCTTACAGAAAAAATCCTTTTTAGTCATCTTCATAAAGAATCGCCTCTCCAGGATTACGGCAGAGGAAAAGATTATGTGTTCTTTGCTCCGGATCGCGTTGCAATGCAGGATGCTACAGCTCAAATGGCTTTGTTGCAATTCATGACCTGTGGTAAATCCAAATGCGCCGTGCCGACTACTGTCCATTGCGACCACCTTATTCTTGCCGAAAAAGGGGCTAAAAATGACCTTAAAATTGCCAATAAAGAAAATAAAGAGGTCTATCAATTTCTCAAGAATATCTCCAATAAATACGGCATCGGGTTTTGGAAACCGGGAGCCGGAATCATCCATCAGATTGTCCTCGAAAACTACGCTTTTCCGGGCGGAATGATGATCGGAACTGACTCTCATACTCCCAATGCAGGCGGACTCGGGATGCTTGCCATAGGAGTAGGTGGTGCAGATGCTGTGGATGTGATGTCGGGGATGTCTTGGGAGCTTAAAATGCCAAAAGTGATCGGCGTAAAGCTGACAGGAAAATTATCAGGATGGACATCTGCCAAAGACGTTATACTCAAAGTTGCCGGTATTCTTACCGTAAAAGGTGGAACAGGAGCCATTGTAGAATATTTTGGAGAAGGAGCTGTTTCTATGTCCTGTACAGGAAAAGGGACTGTGTGCAACATGGGAGCTGAGATAGGAGCCACCACTTCTACCTTTGGATATGATGAATCCATGTCGCGCTATCTCAGAAATACAGGACGAGCTCAGGTAGCCGATCTCTGCGACAAGGTAAAGGAAGACCTGACGGGAGATCCGGAATGCTATGCAAATCCTGAAAACTATTTTGATCAAGTGATTGAGATCAATCTTTCAGAATTGGAGCCGCATGTCAACGGACCTTATACTCCGGATTTAGCTTGGCCAATTTCGAAATTTGCTGAGGCTGTAAAAGAGAATAATTATCCCGAGACTCTTGAGGTAGGATTGATAGGCTCATGCACCAACTCCTCTTATGAGGATCTGTCAAGAGCGGCATCATTGGCCAATCAGGCCATTAAAAAAGGTCTGTCGGTTAAGTCCGAATTCACCATCACTCCGGGATCTGAGCAAATAAGATATACCGTGGAGCGCGATGGCATCCTTAAGTCTTTCGAAAAAATAGGCGGTGTGGTTCTTGCCAATGCCTGCGGACCCTGTATTGGTCAATGGCAACGCCATGTAGCCGATCCCAATAAGAAAAACTCGATCATCACCTCATTCAACAGAAATTTCTCCAAGCGCAATGATGGAAATCCAAATACTCATGCCTTCGTCGCTTCTCCGGAGATCGTAACGGCCTTGGCTATAGCAGGAAAATTGAGCTTCAATCCTCTAACCGATAGCCTTACTAATGCCAAGGGAGAGCAGGTCAAGTTTGATCCACCAAATGGAGCCGAGTTGCCACCAAAAGGCTTCGATGTCAAAGATGCAGGTTATGAAGCACCGGCAGAGGATGGTTCTAAGATAGAGATTAAAGTAAAAAGAACCAGCAAGAGATTGCAATTGCTCAAGCCATTCAAGCCTATCAAAGGATCTCAGGTAAAAAACATGAGATTGCTTATCAAGGCCAAAGGAAAATGTACGACAGACCATATTTCGATGGCAGGACCATGGCTGGAGTTTAGAGGCCATTTGGAAAACATTTCCAACAACTGCCTGATCGGTGCCGTCAATGCGTATAACGGAGAGTCCAACAAAGTCCTTAATCTATTGGACGGAACTTATAAGTCGGTGCCGGACTCTGCACGTCATTATCAAAAATCTAAGGTAGGAACGATAGTCGTGGGAGAAGAAAACTATGGCGAGGGATCCAGTCGTGAACATGCAGCCATGGAGCCAAGATTTTTGGGAGTAAAAGCGGTGATTGTCAAGTCCTTTGCAAGAATCCACGAGACCAATCTCAAGAAACAAGGAATGCTGGCGCTCACTTTCCACAATCCGGCAGATTATGACAAAATTCGTCAAGATGACAGCTTCAATCTTGAAGGTTTCGGCGGAATGAAGCCGGGCAAATCCCTTTATTTGGTTGCTCAACATGCCGACGGAACCAAAGACAGAATTCGCCTCAATCATACCTACAATGAACAACAGATCAGCTGGCTGAGAGAGGGCTCTGCTCTCAATAAAATCAGAAAAGAGCTGGCTACACAAAGCAAATAATATTGACAAAAAATGGGGAGAGGCGTAAGAAATTTCTTTGCCTTTAGCCTGAGTCCCGCTGTACGGTCGCACAGCTCCCTCCCATCGGGTCTAGGGGAGCATTGGTTTTTTTCCACTCTTAGGATTTTGTTTATTTTCCTATTTGGAATCATATATACAGACAGCTAATGACCTTTGATTTTCTCGCCTGATGATTTTCTCGCAAGAATAATCCTTATAAAAATTTGAAGTAAAAGAAAATTGGAAATCGGACTATAGCATTGTCGGTTTGAATGCTGTTGTTTTTTTCTATGACAAATCAAATGAATTCTATTTCTTCCTTTTGAAAAGTAAAATCAGATCTTGAATAAACTGTCTGTCTCTTACTGCTGTCCACGTAAGATAAATTCCCGGCGGAATCATAATAAGACAAGGAATCCAGGCTGCAAGTTCTGCATCAATGGTAAGACCCTCACTCAGTCTTTTACAAAAAGTGTTCATCAGAATAAATATCACAAAAACCGAAATGCACAACAACAGAGGATAGCCGTAACCACCCTTTCTTACAATGGCTCCCAGCGGAGCGCCAACAAAAATAAACAAGAAACAAACCATGGCATAACTGTGCTTTGTGTAAAGTTCGTAGATATGTTTAGCTTGTTTTTGTCTCAATGATTTCACACTTAGCTTATAAGAATTTTTTTCTGATTTTAAGTCTTTGATAATTTTCAGTGCACCATCGGCTGTTTCGGTTTTTTGTTGATCCGTGGGTTCATTAAATTTTTTAGCCAAGGTGGCAAGTTGTGAAGAATCATTGTTTGTTGTAGCCTGTTTGGTTCTAAAGTTTTTTATTCTATTGGCCAAAGCCAATTCTTCTTCATTGGCTTCTTTGGGAGTTTGTCCTGCCGAAGATGATAAAGACCTCAATTTAGCTTCGGGGATGATGAAGTGTCTTGCAAGAGGAGTAAGCTCATTATTAATTTGTTGTTGCATGGTGTCAATTTCAAATCTTAGTTGCTTACTATTTTTCATTCTTTGATTCCCTTTAAACAAATCTTCATCTGTGCGATCCAAATCAAACTCTCCCAAATCAAACACCTTGGTTAATTCCTTAAAAGAGGTTCTGACAAAAGGAGCAGATCCTCTAGATTGATTTTTGGATGGTTCTTGGTAAATCGTGCCGGAGTTCAATTGCATTACCAAATGTCTGTTATTCTTTGTCACATACATACTTCCTTCTTTGGCCACTATCACGCTTTTTTCGCCGTTGGACTCACTCACAGAGTGATCATAGATTAGTATATCTTGAATATCTTTTCCGTTGGATGATTTCTTCCCAATCCTTATTACAAATCCATAAAAATCTTCATTGAATTCTCCTTCTTGTAAGGATAGAGTCGGTTTTTGTTTTTTCAAATCATGCAATCGACTTAAAAATTTCAGATTGGTTCTTGGGATCAAATGTTCAGAACATATATAGGAAAAAAAAGCAATACCGGCTGCAAATACAATCAACGGCAGCATTATCCTCAACAAAGAAATTCCTGCAGATTTCATGCTGGACAATTCATAGCGTTCGCCCAAATTTCCAAACAAAAACACACCGGCCAACAAAACTCCAATAGGAAGTGCCCATGGGATCATGGAAAAGGAAAGATAAAGAAGAAATTCCATGATAATAAGTGTACCTGCTCCCTTCCCGATGATGTCATCTATATAAAGCCATAATGTTTGCATCACAAGGACAAATAAAGCAATGGCAAAGGATGCAAGAAAAGGAGGAATAAATCCTTTTACAAGCATAACATCCAACTTTTTTAGCCTAAACATGCGCTGCAAAAGTACTGCAAAAAGCAATGCAATTCTAATTTGCCCAAATGGAATTGAAGGTAGCTCAAATTCCCCATCATCTGCTCATTCATCTCCAAGTATTGCTGTGCTAAAAAATGGGCTAAAATGGGCTCAATACCAAATAAAAATAGCCTCGTGAAATCCATCACGAGGCTATAATTCTAAACTAAATAATCAACCTTAGTTTGGAAAACCCAAAGGGGGTATTTTTGGATTATTCCATGATAATCATCCGCTTTGTAGCGGAGTACTGAGCTGCATCCAACTGATAGTAGTACATACCCGCTCCTTGCAATTCTTCTTTAGCAATAGTAACAGAGTTCATACCCTTTTGGCCTTTGATCTGATATACTCTGATCACCTTTCCGGTTACATCATATAAGGTCAATGTTGTAGCCATAGCTTCAGGCAATCTGAAAGATACATTCGTTTGCTTAGCAAATGGGTTTGGATTGTTTTGATACAATTCAAACATTCCGGCATCTGTCAGGCTTGTGCCTTTGCGAATATTCAATACAACGTCACTTGCAGACAAGTTTTCATCATAAGCTTCAGCAGCAGTAATGTCAGAAGTTATTGTCATTGCAGATGAAATTGCGGTATTGCTTAAAGCTGTAAACTTCAAAGTAAATAATACTTGATCTTTGCTTGCGCTCAATGGCGAAGCATTGTTCCAGCTTGCAGTCAATTTACCTGTTTCTATTTGCTGAGTACCGAAGTTAGATTCATTCACTTTCAGTTCTCCTGCTTCTACTCCTTCGAATCTCAAAGCTTGAGCATCAAAATTCAAAGTAAACTGAAGACCACTAACTTTATTGAAGTTAGAAGACATCACAGGCAAGCTGTAAGTTTGACCTGCCACAACATCAAGTTGATCCAATTCCAAGCTCAACTTCTGAGCTGATCTTGTTTGATTTCCTGCTCCAAATCCTGCAAGGGCAGTAGCATTCAAATCTCCCATTTTCACTGCAATGAAGTCAACAATCTGATCATTGTTTTGAATGTTTACGCTTGCAAAATCTTCATACTTCCATGGATTTGAAGGATCAGCAAAAACGTATGACTTAGGAATGAAAGTCCAAGATGCGGTTTTAGTAAATTCTGATTGAATTCCTAAAATCAATCTTCTTATTTCTGCCATATCTGCAGCAGTAATGCTTTCTGATTTATTAACGTCAGCAGCAATCAGTTTGAATGGAGAATCCAATTCAGAAACACCTAAAATATGCTTTTGCATTTTTACGATATCGGCTGTAGTAACACCATTAAGGTGGTTGTCATTTCTCTCAGGTTTAACCATGTAAGTTTCAGTCTTGGTCAAGTCTAAGAATGAATAGAAACCATCTGCTTGAGTTGTTCTTGTCTTAAGAAGAGCTCCATTCATCATAAGATCCGTTTCTGCTTGAGCAGTTTTGTCTCCTGATTCAGTTTTGATTTCTCCTGTGATTTTTCCGAAGCTTCCTGATTTGTTCGGACAAACATTTTGATTGTCTTGTACAATAACTGTAGTTGTACAGTAATCGCGATTTCCTTCTTCATCTTCTACCCACATTTGGACAGTGATGAGCAATTCATCGTTTGCACCTGCAGCAACAAAGTCACTACAACAAACTCTCATATAAGTGCTGTCTTTTTTTCCTGCAAAATAGAACTTCAATTTATTGGCAGGAGTACAATTGTCATAACTATTTGCGTTAAGATCTTTAGCCCAAATATCGATACATCCGGTAGAAGGCATTGGTACAGTAATAATTCCTGTCAAGCAATATGGAGTTGGAGCTTTGCAATCTTTTACTTCGAACAAAGTAGAACAGATTCCAATATTTCCACAACCATCTTCTACATACCAAGTAATTCTGTGAACTCCGATAGGATATGTACCACTTGCATCAAAAGGATTGTTTTTGTTGTCGGCAAAAGGATTGTTTCTTATAGAAGGAATATCTCCGTTTGCGTAAGCTCTTCTGGTCAACTTACCTACTGTATAATCTATAGAACCGTTATTGAAAGCATCAATTTTGTATTCATAAGATAACCAATCTGCAGGTGAGCAAGAATCTGTAGCTGTAGCACTTAGTCTGATATGACCTGTACAAACACCCAATGTTGTGTTGATAGAAGCCGGCTCACAAGGACCAACATTACAAGTTACAACCGGTTTGACCAAATCTCTAACTTTAATAACTTGAGTATGCTCCCATCTTCCATCATAAACTCCTTTTGAAGGATCGTATTGACACCAATCAATTACAATCCATGTACGTAATATTTTCAAGCAAGCATCAGGCTCAATTGTAAATACTTCGTCTTTGAATTCGATAGCGATCAATGCACAATTATCATCAGCTCCATTTTCTATTCTTGGTCTTCCAAGTAATGGATTGTCAGGAGATGTGTCGGCTCCACAGCCATCTATAGTTACACCTACACCTGCACAATCAGGCCATGTAATGTCGTCTGTTGTACTGCACTTATCTTTTCCATCTATATAGAAAGGATCACAATCTACAACCCAAATAGTTTGAGTTGCTTTTACTAAAATATTATTAGGACCTCTTGCAGAAATTTCACGTAAAATTCTACCCTGTCCACATTCTCTTTTATCGATCACCGTGATCACCGGAGTTACATTACATGATGCTAATACATATCCATCAAATCCCCAAACCAAATCATATTTATTGTCAGGGTGACTTGGGTTGAATAAAGTATTATAGTATCCACAAGCTTTTTCTCCTGCAGAACCAAGGATAGGTCCAGGATAGCCGCTCAAAGGATTTGCATAACAGAATTCATTACAAACGATATCTCTAGATTTTACTTTAGATCTCCAAGCTACATCGTTTACAACTTTTCCAAATGTAGAATCTTTAGGATCTGTTGCTTTGCTTAGATCAAACCAGAACATACAGCTCACCACCATATCCGGAGGTGCTACCACTGTAGGAATCGATTTATCTTGAACTTCAACTTCTACCATACAATCACTAAAGTGACCGGCTAGCAATCCTGATGCCATTCTTCCAGGTTTTACAGGACCAACGCCCGGATCAACATCAAAAACACGGAATACAACTCTAACTGTAGTACCTACATCAGCACAACAGAATTTTACGTTATCATCAAAATAAGTCTGAGAACCTAAGATACTTAAGTCATCATCTCCATTAGCTTTGTTGCAAACACCGGATTCTTTAGTGGTACCATGAGTTGTACCGTCTAGCTCATCCATTCTGATCGCCTTGAAATAAATATGATTTGCGCAGTTATCAAATGAACCATCATCAAATGTTTCTGCGTTAATTTTAGCAAAGTTTTGACCAGGGGATTGAGTTCCTGTGATTGTAACTACTGTTTTTTGGTCACAAACAGCAATTGGCGGATTTGCATCAATGACATTGATTCTAACCAATTTCTCAGTTACATTGCCACAGCAATCTTCCGCTACGATATAAGCGTTTTGGATACCTAATGGAAGATTTACCACAATATAACCTGAAGTTTCGTTTCCTAAAACTGTTCCGTCATCTACCTTTATCGAGTAGTGGACTTCAGAAGAACAATTATCAACGACCCAAGCTTGTGGTACTTCCCAACGACCTTCACATTTCCATACATCAGTGTTCACCACCAATGAATCTGGATATAAAACTTGAGGGCCTTTGTCATCTACTACTTTGATAATTTGGTCATAAGATCTTGTACCTCCGGTACACCAATCTAATACTAACCATTGTCTCAAAACTTTAAAACAACCAACACTACCAGCATCACAACCCGGCTTCGCAATATCGATTCTGATATCCTTATAGGTTACTGCAAGATTGCTACATCCTGTTACCTCAGGACGTCCTGTTCCATTCCACATGACAAATGCATCTTGTGGCCAACATCCAGGATTGGCAGGATAGTAAACAGGATCCGGATTCGGATTTCCTGCAAAGGCTCCTGTTTCTAAAACATTCCATCCTAATATTCTTGGAATTCTTGCACCTGTACATCCATACTCAAATGAATCTAACAAATAACCATCTACACAATTTGGATATGACAAATAATGTGATGTCGGGTCAAAAGCCTTGTTGATTTTTTGCTCACAAAGCAATGCATTTTGATTGCATCCAACAAATTTGAAGTTGCTTACAATAAATGTATCTTCTCTTCCTACATTATTAGATCTAACAAAAAAGCTAAACTCATCTCCGGCTTGAACGTCCACAGTTGTAGAGCCAGAAGCAACCATTGCATTTGGTGGAGTAGATAAGAAAGTGTAAACACCATTAAGAGAATAACCAGCTTCATCATTATTGAAGTTACCGGCTCCTCCTCTTATAAATGCTTGCCAATCAAAAGTGATTGTTCCGCAATAAGGAATAGATAAATTTGCAAAAGTGGTATCCATTTTTGCAGGAGCAACTCCATCTGCACCAATTATCGTCAACACTGTATTGTTTGATGTAAAGTTTGCAGTTCCGTTTTTCGCTCCCGGTCCTGAGTTACCAACTGCCCAAGCTCCCGGTATAAATGGACCAGTGAAATGCTTGAATATTGTCGGTCTTCCAACAACATCAAAATGAGGAGGAAAATCCACTGTAGCTAAGTCTGCCAATATTACCACTATGTTTTGTGAACATGTGGATTTATTTCCGGAGGCATCTGTAGCTACCCAGGTTCTTACAATAATTCTCTCGTAACCCAATGCACAAGATCCTTTTGTGATCTTATCCGTATAGGTCAAAGTGTAATTACCGCAATATTCTTCTACAATTGGTTCACCTGTAAAAGCAGGGCTTGTTTCTTCTGTACATTCAATTTTAACATCTAAAGGACAAGTCAATTTTGGAGCCAATTTGTCTTCAACAAAAGCTCTTCCCCAACATGAATTTCCTGTAGAAATTTCTCTAACGGTAAGTCTTAAATGTTTTCCGATCTGTGCAGCTCCTATTTGAACTCCAGGAGTTACCGGATCGATGTCAATAATTGCATTGGACTGCCAATCTCGAGCTATAACTTCCATGTCCGCTAAGTTATACCCGGTACCTTCTAGTACCATCTCCGGCGTAATTGTCGCCGTACAAGTTTCATCCAGACTTATCTGAATGTCGTCATTACATGCAAGCTGACCCATTGCAACGGATTCATTAGAATTTGCAACGCTTCTCGAGTACATGCCTATGACTAACGCTAAAATCAAACTCCAACTCAACTTGGGTTTGAATTTGTTAAGTAAGCATAGTCTAATCATACTAAACTGATTTGGATTAAAAAATAAAAAACAACTAATTTCGCTTCGACAAAAACATTTCCAGCTCTTGGACTTAACGTTTCCGTCAAGTTCATTTACTGAAAATGAATTAGTTGAGTTTGAGTATGATTAGCTATTATAGAATAGCCTAAATGAAGAGTTTTGTGATCTTATAAAATGATTATACCACCGTGTGAGTTAAGCACAGTTTCACTTTATAAAATCTGCCGAAGTCAAAAAAAACTGAATCTTGATTTGATCCAAATCATTTGATTACGCGACCGTATGAATTTTCTTGATCAAAAATTTATACAGCTTCGGCCTTTGTTACAGTGCAATGATGAAGCTATTCTTTCGATTGATCAACTATTTTTTGATATATTTTTTTATATCAAGTATAAAAACATGATGTTAAAAATACAATACATTTGAACCCCTTGGAAATGGATCAAATTAAAAGAAATGAAATAAATTATTTTTATAATGGATGCTCTAACCTAAAAGGTTTAGATTTTGGAACTGGTGAGTGATGCGAGAAAAATAAAATTTGTAACAAAGGCCAAGTCGCATCTGTAGTACATTTCTATACAAGAAAAAACTATGCCAATTTGATATCAAAAAAGAGTTATCTTTGTATGTAAATTTATTATAATTTATTATCCTCTTTATCTTTTCATATTATACATTTATAAATTTTAATCTTATTGCAACAGACCGCTAATTATAAGAATTTATTGAAACTGGCCGGGCCGCTTATCTTGGGCAATCTTTCTCAAATGGTACTCGGCATCATGGACAGTCTGATGGTTGGCAAACTTGGCTACAAAGAACTTGCAGCCTCCTCTTTGGCTTTGAATATTGTAAGCATTCCTTTTGTGTGTTGTATTGGACTGCTTAGTGTTTTATCTCCATTGGTGGCATTCAAAAAATCATCACAACAAGAAGAAAGCTTATTTCCACTGTTAGTTCAATCTTTACTCATGTCTAGCTTTCTTGCATTGATTTTTTGTGGACTGGCCTATCTTTTATTTCCCTATATCCACCGGCTCAAACAAGACCCTGATGTCATTAAACTTTCAAAAGAATTCATTTTTCTCTTAATGTGGTCCATTGTTCCTATGGTGATATTCCTTTGCTTAAAACAATTTTGTGATGGCTTAGGAAAAACTAGGTTTCCACTATGGTTATCACTTTTGAGCATTCCCATGAATTTTATATTAAATTATTGTTTTATTTATGGGAATTTTGGGTTTCCCTCATTGGGCTTGGCCGGAAGTGGTTTGGCGACTTTGATCACACGAATTTCAATATGCCTGGCTTTATTCATTTTTGTGTTCTTTGGTAAAGAATTCAAACAGGAACTGAGAGGATCTTTCCATTTTTTCTCAAGGGAGTTAAAAGAATTCATTCAACTAGGGCTTCCTAGTTCTTGGCAATATACCAGTGAAGTTGCCGCATTTGTTGTTCTTGGAATTATGGCCGGAAATTTTGGTGCCAAACAACAAGCAGCGCATCAAATAGCATTGTCCTGTGCGACATTTACATTTATGATTTCTATGGGAATATCAACTGCTGGATCTATCAAAGTAGGAGAATCCATCGGCAGCAAAAATGTCTTAATGGCAGAACAATTTGGAAAACTTTGTTTCCGGTTTGCGCTCTACTATGGTTGCCTTTGCGGAATATTGTTTATTGTTTTTCATCAAACCATACCTCGATTATTCAATTCTGAGCCCGAGGTCATCCAATATTGTTCGATACTATTTCTCATCGCTGCATTATTCCAAATCTCAGATTCCATGCAAGCGGTAGGGGTCGGTCTGTTGAGAGGGCTTCAAGACACTCACAAACCGACTTTGTACACTTCTATTTCTTATTGGCTTTTAGGTATCCCATCGGGAACGGTTTTGGCTTATCTTTGCGGTCTAGAAGTTTATGGCCTATGGTTAGGATTTGTGATTTGTCTCAGTATTATGGCCATATTGCTCTATTTTCGATTTAAAAAAATGATTCAAGTTTATCATTCTACCATTTATGGCGATACAGTTTAACTTAATAGAACAGGAATGTAAAGATTTTTGGCAAAAAAATGAAATTTATAAAGTAGATCCAAATTCTGATAAGCCAAAATATTACGTATTGGATATGTTTCCATATCCATCCGGTTCCGGTCTGCATGTTGGCCATCCCTTAGGATATATTGCTTCCGATATTATTGCTCGTTCAAAACGAATGAAAGCCTATAATGTACTACATCCAATGGGTTTTGATGCCTTCGGCTTACCAGCAGAACAATATGCGATACAAACAGGTGTGCATCCGGCTCATTCTACTTCACATAATATTGCAAGGTATAAAGAACAATTGGCAAATATTGGTTTCAATTACGATTGGACTCGAGAGGTCAATACAAGTGATCCTTCTTATTATAAATGGACTCAATGGATATTCTTGCAATTGTACCAACACTATTATGATTTTTCCACCAATCAAGCAAGACCGATTCAAGAATTAATCCAACATTTTGAAAAATTTGGAAATTCCAATTTATATGCGGCGAATTCCTTTGAAGGCCGATTCGATGCTGAGCAATGGAAATCAATGAATATTCAAGAAAAGGATAAAACCTTAATGAATTTTAGATTGGCCTATAGAAAAGAAAGTTTCGTGAATTGGTGTGAAGCTTTGGGAACTGTGCTCGCCAATGATGAAATTACGAATGGAGTGTCAGAGCGTGGTGGACATCCGGTTGTAAAAAAATCCATGATGCAATGGTCTCTCCGCATATCTGCGTATGCAGAAAGATTGTTGAATGATTTACAAAATTTGGATTGGTCTCCAGCATTAAAAACGATGCAACAAAATTGGATTGGAAAATCTGTAGGAGCTCAACTGTTTTTTAAAATTGCAGATCAAGATTCTTCCCTAGAAATTTATACGACACGCCCGGATACAATATTTGGTGTGAGCTTTATGGTCATTGCTCCAGAACATCCGTTTGTAGATAAATTAACCAAAGAATCTCAGCTTTCTGAAGTAGAAAAATTCAAACTAAAAGCTTCTCAAAAATCAGAAATAGAAAGACAGGCAGAGATAAAAAACGTGGATGGGGTGTTTACAGGTTCTTATGCAATTCATCCTTTTACCGGTAAAGAAATTCCAATTTGGATTTCAGATTATGTACTTATAGAATACGGTACGGGCGCTATCATGGCGGTTCCGGGTCACGACCAAAGAGATAAGAATTTTGCTGAAAAATTTAACTTGCCTATTAAAAAAATATTGGATCAATCTGAATTTGCCTCTGCAGGTATTGAGGATCGTGTAGGAACATTGATTGATTCTGAATTTTTAAACGGTATGGATATTTCTACTGCCATTCAAACCGTGATTAAACAATTAGAATTAAAATCGATAGGAACCGAGAGAATCAATTATAAAATGCGTGACGCAAACTTTAGTCGGCAGCGGTACTGGGGAGAACCATTTCCCATTGTCTATGACCAACAATTGTGTTATGCACTGGATGAAAAACAACTTCCGGTAATCCTTCCCAAAATTAGCAATTTTCAACCGGCTTCAGACGGAACTTCTCCATTGAGTAGAAATGAACAATGGGTCAATGAAATTCCTAATCGCAAACGTGAAACAGACACAATGCCGGGATATGCAGGCAGCAGTTGGTATTTTTTAAGATACATGGATCCTGCCAATTCGGATCGGTTTGCATCTTCACAAGCCCTCCAATATTGGCAAAATGTTGATCTCTATATTGGAGGAACAGAACATGCAGTAGGCCATCTCATGTACAGTAGATTTTGGCACAAATTTTTATTCGATCTTAAACTTGTTCCGACCAATGAGCCTTTCAAAAAATTGGTGAACCAAGGAATGATACAAGGTGAGATCAATAGAATTTATATGATGACCAAAGAGTTCAGTGGCGAAATACTGATATATGCCGATGCTAGATTGATAACTTCAGAAAATAAACATCAATATATACCTGTAGAAGTTCCTCTCTCTATTGTTAAAAAAGATGCAGAAGGAAAGAGCTATTTATCATTAGACAGTATAACAGAGTTTTATCGATTTAGATCTCATGCCGAACATGAAAAAATCAAGCTACAACAGTCTTCTGATGATCGCATCTATTTAATTTCTGAGATTGGAAAAATGTCAAAACGATATCATAATGTAGTCAATCCTGATGATGTTGTTGCAGAATATGGTGCGGATTGTTTTAGAATGTATGAGATGTTTTTGGGTCCCTTAGAACAATCTAAACCATGGGATACAAAAGGAATTAGTGGTGTAAGCAATTTTATTAGAAAATTTTGTTCATTGGCATTGAATGAACACGATGAGCTAATTTTAACTAATGAAGATGGCAATAAAGAAGAGTTGAAGATACTGCACAGCTGCATTAAGAAAGTAAATCAAGATTTGGATCATTTATCCTTTAATACTTCCGTCAGTGCTTTTATGATTTGTGTCAATGATTTAAGAAGAATTGATTGTAAAAAGAAATCCATATTCTTAGAATTGTGCAAACTTATGGCACCCTTTGCCCCTTTTATTACAGAATTTTTTTGGCAAAAAATGGGGCAAAAAGGTTCAATTCATCATGCTATTTATCCTCAGCATTCAGAATCCTTTCTTGAATCTGATTCTGTAAACTATCCGATAAGTATAAACGGAAAAAAAAGAATGGAATGGCAGGTTTCTAAATCTCTTACAAAAGAAGAGTTGGAGACTCAGGTTGTTCTATTGGATGAATTACAAAAATATATAGGCGGACAAACCATTCATAGAATGATCATTGTTCCGGGCAGAATGATTAATATCGTTATATAAATTACAACATGAATTCAAATAAAATAAGTTTGTTGGTTTTGGCTGCAGGAATGGGAAGTCGTTATGGTGGCTTAAAGCAGTTGGATGAATTTGGACCAAACGGAGAAACTATTATTGATTACTCCATTTATGATGCACTTCAGGCCGGCTTCAATAAGATTGTTTTTGTCATTCGCAATTCATTTTACGAACAATTCAAAACAAGAATAGAATCAAGATGGTCAGGAAAAGTAGAATTGGTTTATGTTTTTCAGGAATTGGATCATTTACCGGATCCCTTTGTATGTCCCCAAGAACGAACTAAACCATGGGGAACGGGACATGCAGTTTGGGTAGCTCATGAGGTCATAAAAGAACCATTCGGTGTTATTAATGCAGACGACTATTACGGTCGCGAAGCATTACAAACATTATTTAATTTTTTGAATAATAAAGAAAACATTGATCATTATTCCGTAATAGCTTATTTGCTAAACAATACTTTATCGGAACATGGAGCTGTCAATCGAGGAGTTTGTAAACTGGACCACAATTCAAACCTAAAAAGCATAGAAGAATGTAAAGGAATTCAAAAAGATGATGCCGGAAAAATTTACTATACAAAAAACAACACTCAGTTCTTTCTCGAAACCACCACTCCTGTTTCTATGAACATGTGGGGATTTCAAGCTTCATACTTTGATTATGCTGAAAAATTATTTTCAGAATTTCTTAAACAGAGAATTGAAGAAGAGTCGTCAGAATTTTATATCCCGGAGTTAGTCCAATATCTCATCGATCATAATATACTGAATGTAAAAGCTATTGAATCCAATTCAAATTGGTTTGGTGTTACTTATAAGGAAGATAAACCCTTTGTACAAGATTCAATTCAAGCCATGATCTCCAATGGATATTATCCGGAACATTTGGTTTAATCTACAATTCCAATTTAATCTATTGGTTGGACTTCTTAAAAAATACAAAACAAATGATCGCAATACCTATAGGACCTGCAATATTTATCCATATTGGATGTGGAATATTGACCAAATTGATCAGTGTAAAAAAAAGTACAACGGCCCCAAAAACAAGATATGCGGATCGACTTTGATTTTTTAAAATTAGACTCAAACTAATACAACCTGCCAAGGTGGCCAAAAACCAAGCTAAAACTATTCCCATAAGTGCCGCTTGTGGAGCCGTTTCCATATAGACTTTTATAGTCTCCGGTTTTGATTTATCAAGACTCTCAGGAACGGGATAGATCTTATGAACTAAGGCTTCTACCAATGCAACCACTACTGCAAATACTATAATGCTTAAAACGATAGATAAAATTCGCTTTTTCATTTTTCAGATTTAATTGCACTGACCCCCTATAAAC